>JAEZCB010000003.1 GCA_023412755.1 Bacteroidota bacterium | reverse complement strand
CTGGAGTTGTTTGGCCAGGTAGCGCCGGTAAGGTCGTTTGAAGATGTTTCGTTCCCCGGTGGCTATGCGGTCCTGGATCACATGTTCCAGGTTATGGCTGCGCAGCACGATCCTGGCCTTGGTGTACCTGCGCAGGGTGGGTATGTAAGGTGTCATGAACAAACTTTCCAACTGCACGATGTCGAACTCGCGTTCAGTGAGCAACTGGATCAGCCTGATGTCCATATCCGGGGAAAAGAACCGGCTGATGTTGTAATTGTCTGCGGTGATCAGATCCGTGAAGGCATCCACCACGTTCACGGTGGTATCCACAAAGACGGCCTCCATCTCGGTGGCGCGTGCATGGTCTCTGGGAAGCAATGCCCGGTCGAATGGTTGTTTCGGTGTGCTGATGCATAGGACCTTCACTTCATGGCCCAGATCCAGCAGCCCCTGGGTAAGGTTGTGCATGGCCTTGCTTCCTCCATCGATGGGAGGATAGGGGGGTTTGTTACAGAGTTGAAGGATGCGCATGTTCACGCCGGAATCGGGAGCGGAGCCGTTCCCAGCCGCGATAATACACATCCGCATCGAAGAGTGGGCTGTCCGTGGCGGCCTTCCAGGTAAGCAGTATGCCGATCGGCACCAGAATGAGTGTGCTTATCCACATGCCCGGCCATGGTTCTATACCCCCTGCTACGGAGAGTCTTTCCATGGAAAAGGAGATGATGTGGAAGACAAGGAAGAAGATAATGGCGAACACCGTGGGCAGGCCCATGCCTCCTTTGCGGATGATCGCCCCCAGAGGCGCACCTATGAAGAAGAACACCATGCAGGTGAAGGCGAGCATGTACTTGCGGTGCCATTCGATCTTGAAACGCACCAGATGCTCCCGGCGGCCGCGCCTTTCCTCCAGCGAGCGATCGATGAAGTTGATGTTGTTTCGCACCATGTTCATGGCCACATCATAAAGGTTGGCTCGGGCCTCTCCCTGTAGCCGTGCATCGAATTCGGCCATGGGCAGAATGGCCTGTGAAACTGCTCCATCACCACCCTGGCGAAGAATGAATAGGCTGTTGAGCAAGTGCTTTTCCTGATCACCAGCACGTTCCTCCAACTTCTTGTTCAAACTGTCCACCGAGAATCTCAACTGGCCAACGGTAAGCATCTTGTAGTGATCGCGGAAGAGATCCTCATCGGTGCGTTTCAGGCTTAGCCCGGAAAGGTCGAAACGGATGATGTCCTGTGCGAAGGTGCCCCGCATCATGGGGTGCCTGCCACCTTCACGGGCCGGGGAATGTTCATCATAGAAATGGCCATTGCGCAAGGTGAGTATCAGGTAGTGGCCATCGGTGCTGCGACCCATGGTGCCGCTCTCCGCCCTTACCACCGTACGGTTGCCTTGGAAGGCGGCGCGGTGATCATAGATGAGTACATCGGATAATTCACCGGTCTCCGGATCCTTATCCTCCACGCGGATCCGGAATCCTTCGATACCATCATAGAAGATGCCCGGCCGGAGATTGAGCGTGGGTTTCTTCTGCGTTACATCCCAGAGCAGGGAATGGAAACGCAGATTGGCGATGGGCAGCAGATTATTGCTGAAGTAGAACGAGCCGATGCTGATCAAAAACACGAAGAAGACCAGGGGCATCAGGATCCGGACCAGGCCCAGACCTGCCGAGCGCATAGGTACCAGCTCGGAATTCTCACCAAGTCCGCCCATGGTCATTATGCTGCTCAATAGTACCGCGAGTGGCAGGGCAAGGGGAACGAAGCTCGCCGTGGCATATACCATCAATTCCACAAGCACATACCACTCCAGTCCCTTGCCCATGAGATCATCGACATACTTCCAGAGGAACTGCATCACCAGGATGAACAGTACGATCAGGAAGGTGATGAGCAATGGGCCGGTGAAAGCCCCGATGATCATGCGATGGAGCCGCTTCATCCAGGCCACAACGTTACGGGAAAGACCGCTGGTATGTCCCGATCATGCACCCAGTACACGCAGCAGATTGGCGATCTGCGTGTTCCACAGGTTGCGGGTGGCATCCACCTCGTGCGGCCAGGCATGGTCGGTAACGATCAGGGCCACCTCATTCGTCATGGCGTCGATCCGTACACGGAATTCGAAATAGGAGTTCTCATCCTCATCGTCATTGCGGTGGAAGCGGATCACTTCGCCGATCTTACGGCCGATCAATGTCGTGGTCTCCTCTTCTCCTGGCCAAATGAAGGTGTATTCATCACCCCGCACGTTCACATCATCACAATACCATTCTGAGAAGCCGCTGGGTGTGCTGATCAATTCGAAGAGAACCGTGGGTGCACTGCGCACCATGAATTCGATCTGCACCTTCTCCTTCTGTGCCTTGGCCGGCATGCTATTCTTCTCCACGGAGCTCTTTGCGGGCTCGGATCGTCTTGGCGTCGCAGCCACATCCACGGTCTTGGGTGATCCGGTGCTGCGCGATGTTCCGGGAACGGCCGCTTCCTGAACGCGTCCAGCCCCTTTCTTCACGGGAAGATCACCGCCGAGCGTATCGATCCGCCTTGGATCGGAACCAGCCACCGCGCGGGCCGATCCGATCTTTCCTTTCAATGTGCTCTTCGCTGACCCTGTACCCGCCACCTTTGTACGGCCGCCGCCGTTCAACGCCGTACCACTTTTCTTATTTGGTCCAGGAGGAGTAGATGTTCTCTTTGTTTCGGCCTTCTTTGTGCCACCGGCGCTTGGAGAGTATCGCGTACCGGCGGAACGGGAAACAGCCGCCAGCTGCTTGCCGCTGGATCTCTTCGCCGAACTCTTGGTGCCACCAGTCTTCCTGGGTACCGCCTTCTTGCCTGCCGTGGTGACTCCCTTCTTCTTCGCAGGTGCCACCGCCTTTTTCGTAGCCTTTTTCGCCTTCACTGTGGCCTTCTTCACAGCTGCGGCACCGGCACCTTTTCGCGCGGTCACCTTCGGTGCATTACCGGTACGCTCGCTCTTACTGGCAGCCGCCTTCTTCGCAGCGGACTTGCCAGCGGTCTTGCTCTTCCCCGAGGCCACCGCCTGCTTTCCACCACTGCGCGCCTGCGAAGGGGTACTGGCCGCCTTTCGTTGGCTGCTGCTGGTGGCTTTGCCCTTGGTGGCCACCTTGGTAGCGTTCTTTTTGGCCATGATGGAGAATATACGTTATTGTAATAGGGTAGCGGCTAAAGGTAGAGAAATATGGTTCGATCGCAAGTGTTTTGAAGATGGCCCGGACCACGTGGGAGGAAAGCATTTCCCTATATTTGCGGCCCCTTGAACGGGTATCATCACATCTGGCGCGGTAGCTCAGCTGGTTAGAGCGCAGGATTCATAATCCTGAGGTCGGGAGTTCAAGTCTCCCCCGCGCTACGGAAACTCAACCCCTTGCTTGCCAAGGGGTTTTCAATTTCTGTCATGTTCTGGATCAGGCGCCGCCGCGGCATCAGGGAAAGATCGGCTTACATGGCTGCTCCGGCCTGGATCGGTACATGCTTCGCCACAGCCATTGCACTCCTGCCTTCAGCCTGTGATTTTCCAGGCCCGGATATGCACGTTGCGATCCAGCAGGTGATGCGCGATCAGGAAAAGGTATGGAACAGGGGCGATATCCCCGGTTTCATGATCGGGTATTCGGATACCATTTGTTTCATAGGCAGCAAAGGCCGAACCTGCGGAAAAGAGAGCGTCACCGCGAATTATCTGCATTCGTATCCGGATGCCGGTGCCATGGGCCTGTTGCATTTCGACATCGATGAGCGGTTGCCCATAGGTGCACTTAATGCGTGGGTCACCGGCCGTTGGACCTTGCATCGGAGTGCCGATACATTGGCCGGTGGTTTCACGCTGCTTTGGGCCAAGGAGGGGAGTGACTGGCGGATCGTGCGTGATCATTCCTATTGATGGGAGGTATCTTTGACGCCTGATCAGCGGCGTGTTCGAAGGCCTTACCCACAGCACCACCATCATATTGATCGTGATCACCTCATTGGTGTCGCTTTCAGCATTCAATGATGGGCGTGTGTTCCAATCGCTGCTCTTTGAGCCATTCGTGATAAGGGCTCGGGGTGAGTGGTACCGTTTCATAACCCATGCCTTCATCCATGCCAACTGGCCTCATCTGCTGGTGAATATGTTCGTGTTGTACATGTTCGGCCGCAATGTGGAGATGCTTTATGGGATGATCACCGGTGGAAGTCCGGTAGTGCCTTTCCTTATTTTGTATGGCGGGGGGATCCTGTTCTCATCACTTCCTTCCTTCAAGAGGTACATGCTGGATCCCAGCTACCGTGCTGTGGGGGCCAGTGGTGCGGTATCAGCGGTGTTGTTCGCGCAGATATTGATGCTCCCCACCACATCGGTCTATTTCTTCCTGATCCCATTTCCCATCCCTGCTTTTGTCTTTGGCATCCTCTACTTGTTCTATTCCTGGTACATGGACCGGAAGGGTGGCGACAACGTGGCGCATGATGCGCATTTCTATGGTGCACTATTCGGCATCCTGTACACGGCCGCGTTGGACCCCCAGCTGCTGTTCGATATCGGTGGATTCCAACGTTCATTGGGGCTATAGGGATGGCAGGCACAAAGGCACTCTTTCTGGATCGCGATGGTGTGATCAACCGTGAACGGGGTGAACACAGCTGGGCACCGGAGCATCTGGAGATCCTCCCAGGTCTTCCAGAAGCATTGCGTGCGGCCCAGCATGCAGGCTGGCTGCTCGTGGTGATCACCAACCAGAGCGGCATCGGGTTGGGACTCTATGGGCATGCCGATGTGGAGCGGGCGCATAGTTGGTTGGCCGGCGTGCTGGAGAAAGCAGGAGTAGGGCTTGCCGATGTGTACTACTGCCCACACCATCCGGAGCAGGGGCGGTGTTTGTGCCGGAAGCCTGGATCCCTGTTATTGGAACGCGCCATTGCCAAGCATGGCATCGATCCTCATGCATCGGTCATGATCGGGGATCGCGAACGCGATGTAAAAGCCGCGGAAGCTGCCGGAATACGTGGTATCCTTGTGGAGCCGAACGTGGATCTGTTCCCCATTCTGAAGAACGAGAAGCTCATATGAACGGGTTTGTGAATATCAATGGCGAGGTGTTGCCGGCCGAAGGTGCCGTTATGCGGATCGATAATCGCGCATTCCACTTTGGTGATGGCCTTTTTGAGAGCATGCGGGTGATCGAGGGACGTGTGCCCTTCATGGATGCGCATTGGGCACGCCTTACTACCGGTGCCGGCATATTAAGGATCCAGGTACCGAAGGCGCTCACCAAGGAAGGTCTGGAAGACATGATCTCCGATCTTGTACAACGTACCGGGCTTACCAACGGGCGATGCCGCCTGACACTGTATCGTGGTGGCGGCGGATACTACCGGCCTGAGACCGATGAAGGCATGTTCACCATTGAGTTGAGACCGCTGCCCGATGCGACATTCAAGGAGAATGATCAGGGTTTGATGGTGGACATATGGCCCGAGATGCGCAAACCGCTCAATGAACTGGCGAAGCTGAAGACGTTGAATTGCCAGTACTATGTGCTCGCGGCCATGTGGAGCCAGCAACGTGGGTTGGATGATTGCCTGTTACAAAATGAACGGGGCAACATCATAGAAAGCAGCAGCGGCAATCTGTTCATTGTGAGCAACGGCGTTCTTTATACACCCAGCCTGAGTGATGGCTGTGTGGGTGGGGTGATGCGTGCACAGGTGATCAATCTCGCGCTGGCCAATGGCATCAAGGTGTATGAATGTTCGTTGAATCCCCAGAACCTGCTGGCCGCGGATGAATTGTTCATCACCAATGCGGTGCAGGGGATACAGTGGGCAAGCACCTATCGCACCAAACGGTACATGCACAGGCTTTCCTCCACATTGGTGGATCTGCTGGTGAAGGCCACCTCCTAGTTCAGCGAAGGATCTTCTGGAAAGTTCGCGAGTGGCGCATATTCGCGGCCCATGGAACGCAGTGTCTCGCCCCAAAGGTCCCTGCTGCGCACATTCATTATGATCTTCTTTTCCGCCGGTGTCACCAGCCACGATCGTTCTTCCAATTCCTTCTCCAGCTGTTCACTTCCCCAGCCGGAGTACCCAACGAAGAAACGCACATGCTTTCCAAGTTTGGGGTCCGTGGTAAGGATGGAGCGCAGCTGATCGTATTCGCCCCCCATATAGATGCCACCGATGATCTCCTGGCTGCCCTCTATGTGGGGGCCCAGTGTATGTATGTAATAGAGGTCGCCGCTCTGCACCGGACCACCAATGCTCACCTTGCTGCCGATGGGTGGCATGTTCTCCACCAGATCGCTGACATTCATTTCCATGTGCCGGTTGAGCACGAAACCGAATGAGCCTTCATCGTTATGATCGCATAACAGCACCACCGTCCGGCGGAAATACGGATCGGGTAGATAGGGCCCGCTTACCAGCAATCTTCCTTTGGCCGGTCTGTAGCGGTTCTCCGGGTCGAGGTCTAGGATGTCCCTGCTCATGCCGTGCTCAAAGTAGTAAGTATGGGCTGTGTGGTGCAAGTGCCATACCGAAGCGAACGGAGAAGTATGTGTGTGATACCATGTGCGGTCATGTTCGGCCATGCGGATAACTTCGCCGCCAGATCCTGCGGAACATGAGTTATGAGCGCCACATCCATCACCGGGTGGATTACACGAAATTGAAGCTGTTGGAAGAGGAGGCCGGTGATGATCCGATCACACTGTTCGGTGCATGGCTCCACACCGCAGAACAGGACCAGGTGGAGGAACCGCATGCCATGGTGTTATCCACGGCAGGTACCCTCACCATCAGCAGCCGCGTGGTGCTCTTGCGTTCCTTCGATAGCAGGGGTTTCACATTCTTCACCAATTATAACAGCAGAAAGGCCATGGATCTGGAACGTGATCCACGGGCCGCACTCTGCACTTTCTGGCCAGCACACGAGCGGCAGGTCCGTGTTGAAGGACGAGCAGAAAAAGTGGAGGCCGGGGTCTCTGATGAATACTTCGCATCACGGCCGCGCGAAAGCAGGATAGGTGCATGGAGCAGCGATCAAAGCCGTGCGGTGCACAACCGTGAGGACCTGGAATCGCGTTACCGCAGATGGGTGGAACGATTCGAAGGTGAAGAGGTGCCACGGCCGTTGCATTGGGGTGGTTACCGGGTGGTGCCGGTGAGGATGGAGTTCTGGCAGGGAAGGCCCAATCGCATGCATGACCGGCTGGCATTCGAGCGGCTGAACGATGGCAGTTGGATCCGCACCAGACTTCAACCGTGATCGTATGGATCCATCATCTGAATGATGAGTTGGTCATACATCCATAAAGCAGAAGACCCCCCGATGCCGGGGGGTCTTTAGCTTCTGTCCTGTAAGACTACTTCTTGCGCGCACCAGGCTTCTTGGCGGAAGCCTTCTTGGCAGTTGCCTTCTTCGCAGCGGCCTTCTTTGGAGCTGCTTTCTTGGCGGCAGCCTTCTTCGGAGCGGCCTTTTTCGCGGCGGCCTTCTTCGGAGCGGCTTTCTTGCCAGCGGCCTTCTTCGCAGCCTTCTTCGGAGCTGCCTTCTTAGCGGTGGCCTTCTTGGCAGAGGCTACGCGCTTGGAAGGACGGCTCTTGCCAGTGCTGCCAGCGGTACGCTTACCTTTTTTCGTCTTCATGTCACCTTTTCCCATTTTTATGGAGTGTTAAGGGTTTGAGCCAAAAGTATCGGGAGGTGCATACGCGACTAAAGTTCAGAAGGTTCCTTTTGTCAACGCATTTGTGTTAGGAACCATGGTGGAAAGGGTGTTCCCCTCGCCTTTGGATCTCCGGTATAGCCAGTATCCATGCGGGTTCTAGAAGGTGTTGTCAATTGCGGCGAACGGATGCTATCAATGGAACATGAACGCATGTGATGAAGGGATCACGCCGCTCAAATGCCCTACGACGATCTCTGTCGTACTGGATATCGAACGTTGTAAGAGCGATAACCGTTGATCAGTTCTGTTTTTTGAAATGCTCTTCCAAATGCTGCGCACTATGCACCACCTTTCGCGCCCAGTCGAGCTTCAAAGCATCCAGTGACACCTCATCCAAACGCCATTCGATATCCGATCCGCGCAACCGTTGCATCACGGTGTACAGTATGATGGCCGCGGATGCCGAGATGTTGAAGCTTTCAGTGAAACCATACATCGGTATGCGCATATGTTCATCCGCCACTTCCATGAGCTGATCGCTGAGGCCGGTGAGTTCCGTTCCAAAACAGAAGGCCATTGGCCGATGCAGTTCTATGCTGTCCGGAGTGATCTCCTTCCCACGTGGGGAGGTGGCTATGATGCGATATCCTTTTTCACGCAAAGTCTGTACGCATGTCAATGTGTTGTCCTTGTGCGTACGATAGCGGTGGATGTCCACCCATTTTGAAGAGCCTAAGGTGACATCCGGATTGAGTTGATACTTGTTCCTGTTCTCGATCACATGTATGTCCTGTATGCCCACCAGATCACTGGTGCGCACCACGGCACTGGCGTTCTGGGACTGATAGATGTCCTCCAATACAACGGTGACATGGCGTGTGCGCATAGGAGCGAGCCGGTCGAAAAGCTCGCGTTTGTTATCGGAGATGAATGCCGAGAGCTTCTCGTAGAGTTCCCGATCGGTCATTGTGCACTTTATGGTATGGGGTGCAAAAGAAAGTCCCCCGCCAGGGCGAGGGACTTTCGAAGGTCGAAAAAGAACAATGCTTACTTCACCTTGTTGGAGAGGTCGGCACCGGCCTTGAACTTCACCACCTTCTTGGCAGCGATCTTGATCTCCTTGCCAGTTTGCGGGTTGCGGCCCTTGCGAGCAGCACGCTTGGTGATGGAGAAGGTACCGAAGCCAACGAGTGCTACGCGCTCGCCCTTCTTCAGAGCCTTGGTGGTGCTGTTAACGAAAGCGTCCAGAGCGCGCTTCGCGTCAGCCTTCGAGATCTTCGCTTCAGCGGCGATATTCTCGATCAATTCAGCTTTGTTCAAGCCCATGGTTGTAAGTGTTTGAGTTGGTTGGTTTAGTGAACTCACGAGCAAATGTATCCGCGCGGCCGCTACTGTCAAGGGTTTCCGGGCCGATCTCCTTAAAATGTTGAAAACATTAGGGGTTTGTTGATAACCTGCCCTGCATCCCGCCCCCAGCAAGGGTTTCAGTGAAGCCCCCATACGGCTCTGATGTGTTGATCGGTTGTTGATAGCCTGGGCCTTATTTCAGCCGAATACCGTGATCCGGTCGCAGCCCACGCAGGAATTCCGAGGCCATCATGCGCCGTTTTCCTTCGGGCTGCACCTCCAGTGCTTCCAGCCATCCGTTCCCGCAAGCCACCAGGAAGCGGCCATCCTTCACGGTCACCGTACCTGGTGTTCCGGCATCCGCCACCTGTGTGGGCCTTGTACGCAACAGCTTGAAGTGCGAGGTGCTGTTGCCCAGATCCAGAATGCACCAAGCTCCTGGATATGGACTCAGCCCCCTCACCAGGTCATGTACCCGCATCAGCGGAAGCTCAAAGGGTATGCGGCCCATGGGCGGGGACAACTTTGGCGCCGGTGGTGGTGATCCCGGAAGTTCCCATCGCTGCGGACGTGCTACCAGGGTGCCATCGAAAAGGCCGGAGGCCGTGCGTACCATCAGTTCGGCACCGGCCACCATCATCCGATCATGGAGTTCGCCGGCTGTCTCCTCAGGCCCGATCGCCATCTCTTGTTGTAGTAATATGTCTCCCGTATCGATCTCATGGCGGATCTTGAAGGTGGTTAGGCCGGTGCGCTCTTCACCATTGATGATGGCCCAGTTGATCGGCGCGGCCCCACGGTATGCGGGCAATAGGGATGCATGCAGATTCACCGTGCCCAGTGAAGGGCGTTCCCAGACAATGGCGGGAAGCATGCGGAATGCCACTACTATATATAAGGAAGCATGAAGGTGGTCCAGCTCCGCATGGAAAGCGGGATCCTTGAGTTTCTCAGGCTGAAGCACCGGCAGCCCCAGTTCCAGGGCACGTTGTTTCACTGCGGATGCCTTCAACTGCCTACCCCTGCCGGCCGGCCTGTCGGGAGCGGTGACCACACCGGCCACATCAAAACCCGTACGCACCAGGGCATCGAGTGTGGCCACAGCGAATTCCGGCGTTCCCATGAAGATGATCCTAGGCTTGCTCATGGCATTATGAGCCGCGAAGGTTGTACATGGAATCGATATGGCAGTAGCGCGTCTTCCTGCGCATAACCGACACCGATACGCGGACCGATCACCACGGCCTCTTCGGGCACCTCGATGCCATGATCCTCTATCCAGATGGTCTTATCAAGCAGGTCCAGGTTGGTGTGTTGTGTACGGATGCCCAACGCCTGGGTGAGGGTGCCGGGTCCGGTGGTGGTGGGTGGTGCCGGTGACCTTCTTTCAGCCATCATCTCCACACCTATATAAGGATGGACCGCTCTTACAAGCACAGCCTGGGGTATGCCGGGCACATTGGTTACCACGTTGAACAGGTGGTGGATCCCGTAACAGAGATAGACATAGGTGTACCCGCCTGGCCCATACATGGGTTCATTGCGGGGTGTGCGCCTGCCGCCATACGCATGCGATGCCCTGTCCTTCACGCCCGCGTATGCTTCAGTTTCCGTGATCACGCCCGCGGTATGTGTTCCACCGATCCGTGTATGCAGCACTTTGCCAAGCAGCCGGCGGGACAGGTGTACCACATCATGATGCAAATAGAATCCTCGCTCAAGCTTTGCCATCCTCTTCCTTTCTCCGGGATCCCTTTTCATCTGTGATCCACCGGTCCATTTCATTCCTGTTCAATTCCAGTGGCGCATCATTCGAACTGCTTTCTTGTGGTGTATGCACGTAGCGCCTACGGGTGGATCGGCAATTGTCGCATTCCCCGCACGGTGTTTCCAAGACCTCCCCGAAGTGACGCAACAACGTGGCCATCCTGCAATCTTCCGGCTCATTGCAGTACGCGAGCATCGCCTCCATGCGTGCGATAGCACGGGCTCGCCTTTCCTTCAGCGCTACCGGGTCCAGCGTGAGCGTGGCTGTATCCGCACGTGGCCTCAAGTAGGTAAGCGAAGGGGAGTCGCTTTTCTTCTTATAGGAGATCATGCCCATGCCTTGAAGCTCCTCAAGACGTCCCTTGACGGTATCGGCATGCCAATCCAACAAACGTGCGAGCCGGAATTCATCGATCACCGATGGCTCTTCGAAGAGACCACCATACATGCGCAGGAGGATCTCCAGTAAAGGGCCCAGCCGTTGATCTCGAACACGCATGTCATACACCGCGGAGGGTGGAGTTGTGAAGAACACGCGTGAAGGGGTGCGCACACCTTCGGAAAGTGCTATGGCCCCATCATACTCGAGTGTCTTGAGACAATTGGCCACTGTGGATGCCGGTAAGGCAAGCCGGTCAGCGATCGCGTGTAGGTCCAGCGGATAATTCTCGCCTTCGCCTGCACCGATCGCCACCCTATTCATGTCGGCGAACGCCTGGTAGACCCGCCGGATGTCCAGCAGCGGTGGAAAGGCACCTATCACGCGTTCCTTGAGCCGCTCCTCATCACCCGGGGCCACCAAAAGGAAGGCGTAGGATCGCTTGCCATCGCGGCCAGCACGGCCTGCCTCCTGGTAGTAGCTCTCCGGATCGGGTGGTGTGTCCATGTGGATCACACAGCGTACATCGGCTTTATCTATCCCCATTCCAAAGGCATTGGTGGCCACCACGATGCGTGTGGTCCCTGTGGTCCATTCCTTTTGAACGGATTCCCGCTCTTCACCACTCATGCCAGCATGGTATGCCTTCGCATCAAGTCCATGATGGAGTAGGAACCGCGCGGTGCGTAGGGTGCCCTTTCTTTCCCGCTGATATACCAGCGCGGTGCCCTGCACATTGCGTAGTATGCGCAGCAGGCGTCCATGCTTATCCTCACCATGGCTCACCCACAGCGCAAGTTCCGGCCGGGCGAAGCCTCCACGCAGCACGTTCTTCCGTGTGAAGAGTAGCTTGTCCATGATGTCCTGTGCCACGGCCGGGGTGGCAGAGGCGGTCAACGCGAGTACTGGCACCTTTGGCACTACTTCACGAATGCTGGCTATCTGCAGGTATGCAGGCCTGAAATCGTAACCCCATTGGGATATGCAATGGGCCTCATCCACGGCTATCAATCCCAGGGGCATGCGCGGCAGGCGGCCAAGCAGGTGTTCGCTGCGCAATCTTTCCGGCGATACATAGAGGAATGAGAGTTTACCGGCCACGGCACTGTCCAACGCGTTCTCGATCTCCGCCATGGTCATTCCAGAAATGATCGCGCGCGCGGGGATCCCCTGCTTCCGCAGCCGGCCGACCTGGTCACGCATGAGTGCGATAAGTGGAGATACCACCAAACAGAGTTTGCCCATGGCCAGTGCGGGTACCTGGAAACACAGGCTCTTTCCCCCTCCAGTGGGAAGAAGGGCGAGCGTATCATGCCCTTCCAATATGGATCCCATCACCTCCCGCTGCATGGGACGGAAGGACGTGTACCCCCAATAACGCTCCAGGATCCCCACTATATCTGACATGCCGGATGTGTGCACCGTTGGGCTTTTTTCGCGAACTTGTGGGCCGCTGCGGCACGGCAGGTGGGTTACATTTGTGCCGAACCGATGAAAATTACCAGTGCGATGATCGTAACCGGGCAAAAGATAGTGACACGGCGCATCGAGCGTTCCCGATTGCCCGGGACAGACCTCACGAACATCAAATTCGGAAGGGTGTTCAGTGATCACATGTTCGTTATGGACCATGTGGAGGGCGAGTGGCGTGATCCGCGGATCGAACCATTCGCCGATCTGGAGATGAGCCCAGCTTCATCGGTATTGCACTATGGCCAATCCATTTTCGAAGGATTGAAGGCCTACCGGATGGATGATGGTGGCATTGGCATATTCCGCCCCCAGGAGAACATCGCCAGAATGAACCGCAGCGCCCGCCGCATGTGCATGCCCGAATTGCCTGCGGACCTGTTCCTGGATGCCTTGCTCGATCTTGTTCGGGTGGATAGCGATTGGCTGCCGGAAGGCAATGACAGTGCCTTGTACATACGGCCGTTCATGATCGCCGCCGATGAATACATCGGCATCAAGCCAAGCGATAGCTACAAGTTCATGATCTTCACCTGCCCTGTACGTGGCTACTACAACGAGCCAGTGCGTGTACAGGTCGAATTGGAGTACAGCCGTGCATTCCCGGGCGGCACGGGCTATGCGAAGTGCGCCGGCAATTATGCGGCGGCCTTGTATCCAGCCAAGCAGGCCCAGGACAGGGGCATCCACCAGTTGATCTGGACCGATGCCATCGATCACAAGTACATCGAGGAAAGCGGCACGATGAACGTGTTCTTCCGGATCGATGATACGCTCCTTACACCGGAAGCGGGTAACACCGTCCTGGAAGGCATCACCCGCGATAGCATCATTCAACTCGCACAAAAGGAAGGCGTGCCCCTGGAGATCCGCAGGGTGGCCGTGGAGGAAGTGGTTGATGCGGCACGCTCGGGCCGGTTGAAGGAAGCTTTCGGCGCAGGCACCGCGGCCACCATAGCACATATCCAAAGCATCCAAGTGGGGGAGGAAGTATTCACCCTGCCACCGGTGGAGAAGCGCGAAGTGGCCAACACTTTGGGAGATAAGTTGGATGCCATCCGCCGCGGCAAGGCGAAGGATGGGTTCGGCTGGATGGTGCGGGTGTGATCAGAACAATTCCTTCACCTCGATGAAATTGAAGTCGAGGCTGAAGAAGCTTTGATAATCCTTTCCGGTCTCGGCCATCTCCTCATCACCGGTCTCGAAGTGCCAGTTCACCTGCACTTTCTGCCCACGCTCCGTAACGGCGTCGAGCTTCTGGAAGATGTTGTACAGATGCTTGGATGAACTGGTGTCCAGATAATCCAGTTTCATGTTCACCGTGGTCTCCTTCTTTGGCTCCTGCAGGTATTCTTCCAGCCACCGATAGACACGGGAATAGAATTGTTCCGAGTTATGCGGAAGCGAGCGCCCGATGAATTCCATGACCCCGTGGTCCAGATCGAGATCGATCTGTGGTGAGGTCTCGGTGCGATCGATGTGGAATCTTTTGGTCGCCATGGATGGATCGTGATGGATGATCCAAAGGTGACCGAATTGATCACATGCCGGTCCGCTTGCCGGTGCCCATGATCAACATGGGTGGGTGGATAACGATCCAGGAAAGGAGGGCCTTAAGCGGCTGGCTCACCGTTTGGTGTACCGCGTTATGATATCCCTATCCGTTGGCAGAATGGTCTCTGGATCGTTGATACGCCGGGCCCAGTACATGTATTTGCCAGAGCCTTTGCATGCATAGGCATTGAAACTCTCATGGGGTGCCAGGGCACGCACAGGGAACGTGCGCCAGTTGCCATTCTCTTCCTCCATGGCCACTTTCAACTCAACTATCTCACGGCAGGTGTTCTTGAACAAGACCTGGAAGGTTCCGCTATGATCGCGTTTCAGGTCGGCGGTATAGTTCTCGCAGCGATCGCAGGGTTCGCCCCACCTCACTTGTTCCTTCAGGATGCAATCGGCATAGGACTGGTCCTGGGCGCCTGCCCAGAAAGCCGCCAGCAATAGACCGATCAGGATCAGGAGTTTCTTCGTACGCATCGGTCAGGGTAGTGATCTAGTCATTCGCGATAGTGCTTTGTACGCTGGTCGTGGAGTTTGGTTCCATTCCTAGTGGATCCATGCAGGGCGCATGATCCATGGAACAGGTAACCGTAGGGTCGTGTCATCCGTATCACCGCATCATGGTACACCAGCACATGATCCGCACGTTCCACGCGCTGATCCTGCTTGTTCTCGCATCTGCTGCCATCGCACAGGGCAGATTCACGATCAACGGCCGGTTGAAGATCGAGAATGGTGATCTGAATGGTGCGCGGGTGGTGGTGTATAAGAATGGCCAGAAGGAGCGGGTGCTCACTGCCGATCTCAGCAAATTCAGCCTGGATCTGGAGCTAAATGAGAACTATATCCTGAGCTTCGAGAAACAGGGTTCGGTGTCCAAGAAACTTTCTTTCAATACGCGGGTGCCTCCGGAAGCCGCCGTACGCACTTTCACGCCATTCGACTTTTCGGTCTCCCTGTTCAAGCAGTATGATGACTTGAACATGGTGGTATTCAACCAGCCTGTGGGATCGATCCGTTACGAACCTGCGTTAAGTGATTTCGACTATGATATGGACTATACCAAGTCCATCCAGGCGAAGCTGCAGGAGGCGATGGAGCAGGTGGAACGCCGGCAAAAGGAAGATGCGCAAAGGGAGGCTGCGGAAGCCAAACAGCGCGCGGCCGAGGAAAAAGCATTGGCGAAGAAGAAGGCGGAGGAGGAGAAGCAGGCCCTAGCCCAGGCCAAAGCTGAGGAGAAGGCAAAGGAGGAGGTGGCCCGGGAGGAACAGCGAAAGGCCGCGGAGGCGGCACAGTTGGCCCAAGCCAGGAAGAAGGAGGAGCAGGCGAAACAGGTAACGGCCAGCGCGGCGGCGAGCACTCCCAAAGCAACGCCGGAGCCTTCAAAACAGGGAACATCTGAAGGAAGTCCAAAGCCCGTGATCGGAGCCGATAAGACTCCAGCCTCAAGGCCCGCACCCACCATCATCGCCACGGGTACGATCGCCGAGCCTGTCATGGGAGAGGAATCGCGTAGAAGTATTCAACCCATACTTGCTTCTGAGGTCCGTCCAGAGGAGATCCCCGAACAGTCACGCCGGGAAAGGAATGAGGAACTGATCGAGGAGCCGAACAAGCTCACCACCATCGTGAAGATCACCGAAGGCGGTATCATCACAGAGTACCGGCGCGTATTCCACCGATGGGGCGGCACATTCTATTTCAAGAACGGCATCGCCTGCTCACGCACGATCTATGATCAGGAGGCTTTCGGTGAAAGCCTCGCCGGTGCTACTCCTGCATCAGGCCGTGGTAAGCTGGACCGTTGAAGCCGGTAATTTCGCGGCATGGCCCGCAGCTACATCCGCGATGCACGTTCGCCCGTGCCGAAGGATGAACGTACCAGCGCATTGATGAGCCGGATCCGCGGCCGGGATACCGGCCCGGAGAAAGCATTACGCAAGGCATTACGCGGATCAGGGCATACCGGCTATCGCCTGCATTACAAGGGTGCGCCTGGCAGGCCGGACATCGCTTTTGTGGGAAGGAAGGTGGCCGTATTCGTGCATGGTTGCTTCTGGCACGGTTGCCCACATTGCCAGCGGCGGAGTCCGAAGAACAACAGCGCCTTCTGGCGTGAGAAGCTGGACCGGAACAAGGCCAGGGATGATCGAAAGACGCGTGCGTTAAGGACATCGGGGTGGAGCGTCATCACCATCTGGGAGTGTCGCCTGCGCAGGTTCCCAAAGGCGCAACTTTCGCGTGTTCTGAAGGCTCTCCAGCGGTGATCCCTTTCCGGTGAGGGAGTAACTTCATGGCCTGTGCCATGCTCTTCGATATTCCACCGCAGCTGCCGCCGGGCTTCACTTATACACCCGGCTTCATCACCATACAGGAAGAAAAGGAATTGATCGATCGCATTCGATCCACGGACCTGAACGCATTCAAATTCCATGGGTATGAAGGCAGGCGCAGAACGGCGAATTACGGATATGACTGGAGTTTCGAGAATAGAACGTTAAGCAGGGGTCGCGCGATCCCGGAACACTTCCAATGGTTGATCGGCAAGGTGTCCGATCAGGTGGGCCTGCCTGTGGATCACGTGGTCCAGCTCCTATTGATCGAGTATCCACCTGGTGCGGTCATCAACTGGCACCGCGATGCTCCCCCTTTCGGCATGATCATGGGCCTTTCGCTGCACGGCGACCGCGTCTTCCGTTTGCGGCCACGCGAGCAGAAGTATCAAGTAAGGAGCGCCATCATCTCCCTGCCTGTGGCAGCACGTTCGCTCTACACCATGGATGGAGAGGCCAGGTGGGAGTGGGAACATGCCACGAAACCGGAAAAGGATGTGCGCTATTCCATCACCATGCGCACATTGAAAAAGTGACCATCGTTCATTCATGATCGAATGCCGAACTTCGCAGCGGTCCTTCAGCACACGCGCCAGGTTGGACCCAACAGACCCAACATGAGCAGTACCACCGCCACCGATCTGAAACGTATCGCACTTACACACATCCATGAAGGTCTTGGTGCCAAGATGGTGCCTTTCGCCGGATACCTCATGCCGGTGCAGTATTCCGGTGTCAACGATGAACATCTCACGGTGCGCAACGCTGTCGGGGTATTCGATGTCAGCCACATGGGGGAATTCCTGGTCCGTGGGCCTGGAGCGTTGGACCTCATCCAGAAGGTCACCAGCAATGATGCATCCAAGCTCACGGAAGGCAAGGTTCAATACAGTTGCATGCCCAATGGTGAAGGTGGCATAGTGGACGATCTGCTCGTATACCGCATGGCCTATGGCGATGATCACCATTATGTGCTGGTGGTGAATGCGAGCAACATCCAGAAGGATCTGGGTTGGATCACCAGGCACAACAACTTCGATGCACAACTGGAGAACATCAGCGATCGCATGTCGCTCCTCGCGGTACAAGGCCCCAAGGCGGTGGATACATTGAAAGGGCTTTTCAGGGAGGACATCGCTGCCATGCCGTACTACACCGCCATGTATGCTGAAATGGAAGGTGTGGGCACCGTGATGATCTCCACCACGGGCTATACTGGTGCGGGTGGCTATGAGATCTACATGCCGAACCCGCTCGCGGAGAAGGCGTGGCATGCGATCATGAAGGCGGGAGAACCGTTCGGCATCAAGCCGGCAGGCCTTGCCGCACGGGACACCCTCCGCCTGGAGATGGGCTTCTGCCTCTATGGCAACGACATTGACGATAGCACATCACCCCTGGAAGCGGGTTTGGGTTGGATCACCAAATTCACCAAGGATTTCATTGATTCCGACCGGTTGAAAGCCCAGAAGGAACAGGGAGTGGGACAAAAGCTGGTCGGATTCGAGTTGCTCGATCGTGGCATTCCGCGACAGGGATACGCAGTGCAGGACCTGTCGGGAAAAGTGATCGGCAGAGTAACTTCGGGAACAATGAGCCCCTCGTTGCAGAAGCCGATAGGTATGGCCTATGTGCCGGTGGAGCATGCCGCTGAAGGCACCGAATTTGCCATAGATGTGCGGGGAAAGGCACTCAAGGCACGGGTAATGAAGATCCCCTTCCTGAAGAACAGCTGATGCAGGATCCTATCAGGAATAGCGACTATCAGTACAGGGTGGAGGTTTGTTTCATGCCCCAGCAATACCCGTTATACGCAGCTGATATGGGCATTGTGGTGGTGATCGATGTGCTCCGCGCCACATCGGCCATGGTGGCCGCATTCGAGCACGGGGTGGATCGGATCATTCCTGTGGCCACTATTGAGGAGGCCCAGCGATACATAGGCAGGGACGGTTACATCGCCGCGGCAGAACGCAATGGCGAAGTGGTCCCTGGTTTCGCCTATGGCAATTCGCCCCTGGCCTATGTGGATCAGGATCTCCGTGGCAAGACCATCGTGATGACCACCACCAACGGGACCAAGGCCATCGATCTGGCCCGCGATGCCAAACGGCTTGTGATCGGAGCATTCCTCAACCTTAGTGCGCTCAGCGATTGGCTGGTGCGGCAGAATGAGAACATCCTGCTCCTGTGCTCCGGCTGGAAGGACAAGTTCAACCTGGAAGATTCGGCACTTGCCGGAGCCATCATGGATCGTCTCCTGCGCAGTGGCAAATTCGGTGTGGAAGAGGATTCCTCCATAGCGGCCAAATACATGTACATGGCGGCAAGGGACAATTTCGCGAGCCTGGTGAAGGCTGCTCCACGCAGGCGCAGGATACAACAGTTGAAGCTGCTCCCGGATGTGAAATACTGCCTTACCCCGGACCAAAGCCGCGTGATACCCGTTCTGGAGAACGGGGAGTTGGTACGGCTCCAAACCCCCGTTCCCGCTGAATGATCCCCAAAACCGCCATCCTGGTACTGCTTCTTGCCGCAGCAGGCATAGCGTTGTGGCCAGCACAGGTGGTGGAACCTGCGAATGCATGGGGTTTCTACGGACATAAGCGGATCAACCGGATGGCGTGCTTCACATTGCCACCGGACATGTTCCCCTTCTTCAAGCGGCACATCGATTTCATCTCGGATCATGCGGTGGATCCCGACCGACGCCGGTATGCGGTGGAAGGTGAGGCGCAACGCCATTACATAGACATCGATCATTATGCCCAGCATGGCGGAGATCCTTTCGAAGCGATGCCGAAGAAATGGGAGGATGCCATTGCGAAATACACCGAGGATACACTACAGGCTTACGGCATAGTGCCATGGCATATCGAGGTGATGTTCGGCCGGCTGATCCGCGCTTTCCAGCGTGGTGATGTGGACCGGATACTGCGCTACTGTGCGGATATAGGCCATTACATCGGAGATGCCCATGTACCGTTGCACACCACCAAGAATTACAATGGCCAACTCACCGATCAACATGGTATACACGCCTTTTGGGAGTCTAGGATCCCAGAACTTTCGGCCGAGACCTATGATCATCTTGTGGGCCGGGCCATATACATCGAGGATCCGCTGGAGGCGGCCTGGATGGCGGTAAGAGAAAGTCATATCCTGGTCGATTCTGTTTTGGGAATAGAGAAGCGTTTAAGCAAGGAGTTTCCTCCGGACCGCAAGTATGTGTTCGAGGATCGCGGGCGCAGTGGCATGCGCACTTATTCACGTGAGTTCACCCTTGCATACGAGGCCGCCATGGCCGGCATGGTGGAGCGGCGGATGAACGCCTCCATCATTTCAGTGGGAAGTTTCTGGTACAGCGCCTGGGTGAATGCCGGGCAACCGGATCTGGACCGGTTCGAACAAAAGGAGGTGAGCGATAGTTTGAAGGCGGTTCTGAAGACGGAGGAGGAGTTGTACAAACAGGGTAAGGGTCACGGCCGGGATCACGAGTAGCGGTCCCGGATAATGGTCCATCCACTTTTCACTCAATGGCGCTGATCCCGGCCGGCCTCCACCATTTCCGGCAGATCGAATTCGAACACGGCGCCATCCTCGAAGCCGCTCATATCATCCAGCAGACGGCGGCTCACAAGGCGAAACCTGTCACCGCATAGCTGCACCGTGAGGTAGTGGAACAGCGGGGCATATTCCGGAGCGAGCGCCACCTCCCGTGGCTTTTTCCGGCTTAGCGGATGGATCAGTCCGCCGCCACCACCGATCACGAAGAAGTCCTTGCCTCCCTTGTGGAAGTGCTGGAAAAGGTGCGCATGCCCGCTGAAAAAGAGTCTCGTTTTGTGGTGCTCGAGGAATGGCTCCACGAAAAGCCGCTGCACAAACGCGTTGGATCCGACCAGTTTGCTGTAACTGTACGGAGAATGATGGCAACAAACGATCACCCCACGTATGCTGCTGTCAGCATCCAATTGTTCCAACGTGCTTTGGTACCATTCATTCTGCTCGCGTATCTCCGCGCGTGACATCTTCTTGAAATTGCTGTTGAGCAGCACCACGGCGATGGAATCGCGTGTCACTGTATAGCCGGTCTTGATGTGCTGGGGAAAGCGGCTCTGGAAGCGGATGGCGCCTAGGGAAGCACGCCCCATGAGTTCATGGTTGCCCAATATGGCATTCACGTTGATCCCGGCATTCCGTGCTTGCGCAAGGGCTGTATCGATGTACGTCCAGCGCGCCTCCTTATGTCCAAGATTCACCACATCTCCCAGGAGGAAAAGTTCCGCCGGCCGTTGCGTGATGATCTCTTTGAACAGTTCCCGTGTGGCCCTGCGGTTGTCATGGCCTCTTAGCACCAGTTCCTCCACGGCCATGGGTTCCTGCGTGTCGCTGGCAAAGGCCATGATGGCGGAGCAAGGCTTCTTCTCCTGTGCGCGTGAGACCGTCATGCACAGCAGGGCAGCGATCAGCATGCCGCAGTGGAACTTCCGCTTCACCATCTCCATGCATCAAGATCCATGCGCCATTGCAGCGCCAGTACATGATGGCCTGTCACAAAAGCGTTCATCCACTTCAATTCCATCACCATGCCCCAACGATCTTGCAATGGAATACGATAAGCTAATGCGGCGGAATATCCCTGACTGAAGAACGAGGTTCGCACCCGGCCCAGAAAGTCAAGTGTGCTGGTGAGGCGGTAAGTACCGTAACCTGCATATACTTCCACTCTTTCACCCACCGGCATGGCGAACTGCACCAGGAGTGGAACCCCATCCAGCCGAACGGAACCGCTGCTTCCCGCTGCTTGAAGATCATAGGAATACAGGTGGGTATGGCCGCTTTCGATGCCGGCACGCAGGAGGTATCCGGGGTGCCACATCACCCGGCCACTGAATGAAGGTCCCAGCCGATGCACCCTGGTCTCCAGATGGCTGGGTAAGCCCGGTATGGCCGCGAACCAGGAGATCCCTGCCGCACCTGATATCACCAGCTTCCGTGGTGCTGCCATGATGGTATCCTGCACCATGGCGGCCACGGGCAACTGCCCTAGCAGCAGGAGCAGCAGGCAGCTACTGCGGACGTGTATAGTGGTAATAGGCCACAAGGCTCGGGAAGTTGCTTAGGATGCCATCGTAGCCGCCTTCGTACATGTATTGTTGTATGAATCCGGCCACATCCATCGTCCAAACGAAGACCTTGCGCCCTTCGGCCTGCATCTCCTGCTCATTGCCGTTCTGCTGCCCCATTACCCACATGGGCGCCCAGATCTCGGAGTTCGTCTGCCGCACCACATCGAGGGACATTTCACACAGTGATGGGATGTTCTGGTGATCCGGTAGCTGCAGGAACTTGTCCACCTGGTCCTGCCCGGGCAGACCGATGAGTATGCGTACGTCGCGACCAAGGTTTTGCGCCACCTGCACATACTCCTGCTGCACCGCCCGTACCGGTTCCATGGGCCCTTCGTACTTGATGTCCAGCCACACGTACTTCAGATCCGTCTGGTGGATGATGGTGTGCAAGGCCTGGGCAAGCGTGGGGATCTTCTCCCCATTCACCAGCCGCACCAACGACTCCAGTTGCGCGTAGGAATATTCGCGTATTGGGCCATGGAGCCCCACATCCTGCACCAGCCGTGGGTTCAGGTTATCATCATGATAAAGCACCGGCATATCGTCGCTGGTGAGCTTCACATCGATCTCCACGCCGGTGGCTCCCAACTGTGTCGCTTTCCGGATCAGCTCCACCGAATTCTCCGAGGCGGGCATCTGGTCCGCATTCCTGCCACCACCACGATGTGCCAGCACATGGAAACCAGGTTTGGGGTTCAAGGGCCGCGCATAGGAGAGGGCGATCTTGTTACCAGGTTGTTCCTGGCCGCGTCCAAAATGGCCTTCTATCAAAATGCTTTCGGCACCGATCTCGCCGCCTCCGTTCACCAGGTTGGCGCCATGTTCTGGAGACATGGTGATCCATGTGAGCCCGGTCTCGGTGTTCACCAGGGTACGCCAGTACATGTTCAGCAGGATCGAACCATTCAACAACCGTCCTTCCCCGGTCATGTACGCGATGTTCTTTTCGCAGAAAATGGAAACATGGTAGGTGGTGTCCTGCCCATTGGCCAGGTAGGTCCACTTCAGCACCACCTCTTCGCCAAAGAGATCGCTGCCTTCGGTGACACGGTATATGCCTTCCATTCTGTTCTGCGCGGCCACGGGCACCCGTTGTGCTTCGGGAGATCCGAAGAGATCCCAGCGCATTTCCGGAATGGGTGCCGCCAGCTGCTTCTGGCATGCGGAGAAAAGGGTGGGGAAGGCGAGATAGAGTAGGTTCCTCAATATCATGGAATGAATGCGATGGTTATATGGCGATAAAGAAGTTTCCTTTCATACGTGTTGAACAAGGCCCATGTGGCCCAGTAGAATTCGGTATACCGTGCGGTGAAGCCCAAAGCCAGATGATGCTTGCCAAAGAATGGTTGCTCAACGTACAATGACCACGCCATTCCATTGAAGCGGCGCACATCCCGGGTGATCTCTATCTCCCCCACACGCACCCGATGATCCAGATGGAGCACTGCCTCACCTTTCAGGGTGATCAATACATCTTGCCCCGCCCTGTAGCCAAGGGACAGGTTCGGGTAGGCACTCCATCCGCTTGCGTCGGTATCGAGATCCTCCACCAAAAGGTGCCCTTTCCATGCGGAAAAGTCGCCGCCAACGGAAGTGGAGAAACGCGCGCCGAGCGGGCGCGCATACCGTAGGCCCAACATGGCCTGATTTTGCAGCACCTGCACCCATGCCCGTGCAGCAATGTGCAAGCCACCATGCACCTGGCGTAGAAGCTGAATATCCAGCGCAGGTACACGATGCTGGAATTCCTCGGTGATCTCCTCGGGTGTGGCCATGGTCACGATACCTATGGCAGGGATCCAGCCCTTGTCCTGCATCGGCGCTGGAAAGAAAACGGCGTTGGGTCGCTCCTGTGTCTGAGGCAACGCCTGTGGGGCTAGCAGTATGCACAATAGGATGCCTAGGCTCCAGCCAAAGGAATGGCACCACTCCACATTCGATCCGGCATTCACGCATTCAAGTTAAGATGGCATGTAGGCTCTTTAGCTTTGGAACATGCGACCGCTTCGGTATTTATCCGTCTTGACGATCTCCATACCCTTGCTACTCCCAGCACAGGACGTAGTGGTGCAATGGAGCGATCCCATTGTGGTGCACCGTGGATCACAGGATCTGATCCGTCCACGCATCGTGCTTACCGCGGAACACTCGCCGGTGGTGCTTTGGGCCGAAGCGAATGCCAACTATGTGGCGATGAAGGAAGGTGTGGATTTCAGTACGCCGATACAGATCCATCCCGCCGGCATGAGTGTGGCCGCGGCCGACTGGCAGGGTAGCGATCTTGTGGCACAGGGCGGATCGGTGCATGCGGTCATGAAGCGGATCCCGGAGAATACGGGTGGCATCTACCTCGTAAGCAGCAATGATGGAGGCTATACATGGAGCGATACGCTGCGGGTGGATGTGATCCCCGGATACAAGTCCCGATTCTCATCGGTGGCTGTGAACACCACAGGCGATGTGCTGGTGCAGTATATGAGGATCGATATGCAGGAAGCCGATCACCGGTACATGGTCACCCGGGTGGTGGATGGTGCGGTACAGCCGCCTTTGGATGTGAGTTCTCCATTCACCACAGGTGAGGATTGTGACTGCTGCCCCGGCCAGATCGTGGCGGAGGGTGATCATGTGGTGGCACTTTTCAGAGATGCCACATTGAATGAGCGCGTGATCTGGGGCGCGAAGTCCAGTGATGGTGGCGTATCCTTCGATCAAGGGGCGGAACTCGATCCCACGGAATGGACGCTCCACGCCTGCCCCGCCTCCGGCCCTGACGGTCATATCGATGGTGACACTCTGCGCTATGCATGGATGTCGGCAGCGGTGATGGGCGGCAAGGTGTACGTGGGTGCGGCCGCTCTTTCCGATCTGGCCACCGCCCCGGTGGTACAGGTCCACCCCGGACAACCCCAAACGCTGCAACAGAACCATCCGAGGATCGCTGCGGCAGGGGATACTGTGGCCGTGGTGTGGCAGCAACTGGTGCTGGGGCAGACCGAGGTGCTGTTCGCGGTGAAGGTGCCAGGTATGGTCCAGTTCAGTGATCCCGACACGGTGAATGTTGAGTTGCTCGGTCCCCAGGTTTCGCCGGATATCGCATTTGCCAACGGGACGTTCCATGTGGTGTACGCCGATCCCTATGAGGATGCGATCATCTACCGTTCCGCCACACTTTCCGGTGCCATCGGCATCGTGGATCCGGCTGTGCCGGAACTGCGGGTATGGCCTGTTCCTGCGGTGGCCAAGCTGTATCTGCGGTGGGATGGAACACTGGCCGGGCATCGGTTGGAGATCCATGATCCACAGGGCCGGTTGGTCCTTCAGCAGCAGGCCTCGGCCACGATCGATGTGGATGCCTTGCATGCTGGATACTACCATCTGGTGATCCGGACTGCGGATGGTTCGCCAGTGGCTCGGAAGCGTTTCATGGTCACACGGTGATCCAAGCCTTCTGGTGATCAGCGCAGGTATTGTTCTCTATCGCTTCCACGGCGCACAACTCCAGGTGCTTCTTGGGCACATGGGCGGTCCTTTCTGGGCGAATAGGGATGCAGGAGCTTGGAGCATCCCCAAAGGACTGGTGGAGAAAGGGGAGGATCCGCTGGCTACCGCCAGACGCGAGTTCGAGGAAGAGATCGGGACGTTACCAGAGGGTGACTTTCTCGCACTTCCAGAGATCCGCCAGAAGGGTGGCAAGCGGGTGAAGGCATGGGCGCTGGAAGGCGACTTCGATCCCACCGTCCAGAAGAGCAATTGCTTCACCGTTGAATGGCCACCAAAAAGCGGGAAGCTTCAACAATTCCCGGAGATCGATCGGGTGGAATGGATGTCGATCGATCGGGCTTGTTCAGTGGCAGTGGAAGGCCAGGCCGAATTGTTCCGGGAACTGGAGCGGCGGGTGTGGCGTGTATGATCACGGCGCCAGTGCCACATCCAGGATCATCATCACGATGAAGCCGCCGATGAATCCCAACGTGGCAAGGTCGGTATTCCTGTCCTGTTGCGTTTCGGGGATCACCTCCTCGATCACCACATAGATCATGGCACCTGCGGCGAATGAAAGGGCAAAGGGAAGGAGCGGCTGCATCCACAGTACGGCCAACGCACCGATCACACCGGCAACAGGTTCCACTATGGCACTGAGTTGTCCGTAGAAGAAACTCCTCCTCCGGCTTACGCCCATCCTTCGCAAAGGCATGGCCACCGCGATCCCTTCAGGGAAATTCTGAAGGCCTATTCCGAGCGCCAGCGCCACCGCACCGCCGATCGTGGCCTCCGGTATGCCGGCGGCCACACCACCGAAGAGCACGCCTACTGCAAGGCCTTCGGGTATGTTGTGCAGGGTGATCGCAAGCACCAGCAGTGTGGTCTTGTGCCATTTGGTGGCCATGCCTTCCTTTTGGGCGGGGTCGAAATTGATGTGGAGGTGCGGCAGGAATTTGTCCAGTGTGTACAGGAATACGGCACCAAATGCGAAGCCCACCGCAGCGGGGAGCCAGGTGGGCCAGCCAAGGCCTTCACTCATTTCGATAGCAGGTGCCAGCAGACTCCAGAAGCTCGCCGCCACCATAACCCCGCCGGTGAAGCCAAGCATGGCATCGAGCCATTTCCGCGAAAGGCTCTTGAAAATGAAAACCAGACCCGCACCACTTGCGGTCACCAGCCAGGTGAAGGTGGTGGCAAGCAAGGCGGCCATCACCGGGTCCAATCCTTCGAAGAAGCGCAGCAGGTCGTTCATGGTCTTTCCACGAATAGATGATGTGCCACCTGTGCACTC
>JAEZCB010000290.1 GCA_023412755.1 Bacteroidota bacterium | reverse complement strand
GAGATAGGGTTCGGAAATGATCTGGCACGGCTGGCCATAATCAACAAACACCGTGTATGGACCTGAGGAGGAAGGTGTGATGCATGCCTCCTCCTCATCGATCTCTTCTCCATTCAAGTACCATGTGTAGCTCTGACCCAAGGGAAAGGCACAGATCTGGTCATCCTGCTCCATGATCTGCGGCTGTTGGGTCTCCAGGAAGGTGACCGTTATTTCCACGCCCAGACCAACCACATTGTTGGGACATTCCGCTGGTGCGGCAGAGGCTGTGTAGCTTCCGCTCTCGGTGATCACCAGAGTGGTGCCTGTTTCGCCTTCAATGGGTACGCCATTGTTCATCCAAATGATATTCTCCGTGTAGGGCAAGCCCATTTCCAGCGTGAGCATCTGCCCTTCACAGAAGGATGGATTGCCGAACGGGTCCAGGCCCACAGGCTCATCACCTCCGTGGATCACAGTGGGCGGCAGAAACATCCATCCATCCACCCAGATCTCTGGGCTCATCTCGGTGCAGCCCTCATGCGTAACCTCTACCGAGTATGGTCCTGCGAAGAAGTAGGTCACCGTGTGGGTGGGGCCGGTGGCACCATCTATCGGTTGCCCATCGAAGTACCATTGGAAACTATCGAAATCTCCTGTGAAGAGGGTGATCTCCTCTCCCGGACAAAGGTTCTCTATCTGCTCCGGAAAGATCACCGGATCGAAATCGCATTGCGCCTGTGCCATACATGCCGCCAAGGCAGCGGTGAAGAATAATGGTGTTCTCATGTGTGAAGGTTTTTGGAATTGATCACTTCAAAGGAAGCTACAAGATAAAGAGCGCAGCACGATCTTTGTGATGAACGGTACACATAAGCAAACCACCCATGCGCTTCCTGTTACCTTTTTTACTGCTCCTGCCCTGGGCACACCTGCAGGCACAGCGGCTGTACGATGCCAGCGGCAGGGTTATCCAACGCTATGAGAATGGCAGGATCTACGATGCCCAGGGGCGGCAAAGCGGAAGAATGGATCAAGGCAGTGTTTATGACGGCAGCGGCCGGTTGATCGGACGAATGCAGAATGAACGGGTCTATGATGAAAGAGGTCGCCTACTTGGCAGATTAGATGGTGACCGCGCGTATGATGATGCCGGCCGGGCCCTGGGGCATGTGAAAGGTGAACGCTTCTATGATGCCAGCGGGCGGAACATCGGCCGTGCGGAAGGAGTGGAGCAACGGCTCGCGATGCTCCACTTCTTCTTCGCACTGCCTTAAGCTCACTTTTTGCCGGCGGCCATCAATGCGATGCCGGCCACAACGGCCACACCGCCGAAGATCCAGTAGCCATTGAAAGCGCTATCGCTCTTGCCTACCTGCAATTCCGCATCGCCTATACCAATGCTTGCCTGCTGATCATCCTTTTGGGCCAGGCCGTAGATCACAAGGCCTAGTCCCAGCACAAGCAGAATGATACCGATCGTATTTTTCATAGCCTTCGATGTTTATGTTTCTCAATTCCTACCCTTCAACACAAGGCCTACTATTCCGGCCAATGCTATCACCGCACCGATCACGTAGTAGTGGATAAAGGCCACCTCCTGTGGCACGCCCGTGTCCGCAGCAGGGGCAAGGTCGGTCTCCAACCTATGGTCCTGCATCATTCCAAGGCCGATCACTACCAGTCCCAGTATCAGTAAGAAGAAGGGTAAGGGTCCTTTCATTGTGTATTGCTTGGTCTGGGATCGAGAATCACATCACATGCAAAAGCCAGCTAGTACGGGTGCCTGTATTTAATACACGTCAGCCATAACGATCATATTTACGGCTATATCCCGCTGAGTATGATGCTGAAAAGAAAAGCTGTTGATCTTGTGGCGGATGCAACCTTGAAATAGATATCCTCGTAGCAGGCCCCCATGCGATCGATACAACATAATTTATTGAGGATGATGAACGTGGCGCTGGGCATATCTGTTCCCGCCATAGGGCTTTTTGCCGCGAACTGCAATTCCAATGGCAACGGGAATTGGAACAGTTCCGGAACCTGGACTTGCAATTCGGCCCCGAACTCTGGAGATGAGGTGGTGATCGCGGCGAATGCCACAGTCACCATCAGCAACAACCTCAACTACACAGGTTCACCCATACATGTGAAAGTTTATGGCACCTGGTATTTCAGCGGGGGCGGAGCCAAGATCTCCATGGCTTGTGGTTCCACTGTGGAGATCGGTTTTGGCGGGAAGGTGATGGGCAATGGACCAGGTAATAGCCAGACGGTGCGGATCTGCAATACCACGTACTGGTCGGCCAGCCACGGAACGGTCTCCGGGCCCAGGAGCTGGCCACCATCCACCCTGCCTGTGGAACTTGTCTCCTTCAGCGGATCGGCCCAAGGAAAGGACATCCGTCTGGAATGGACCACCGCCACCGAGACGAACAGCGCCAGCTTCTCAATTTTCAGATCCAGGGATGCGCAACATTGGGAGTTGATATCATCCGTGGCAGCATCTGGTAACAGCAATACCCTTACTCATTATGTGGTGCAGGATAAGGTGCCCACGGCCAGCTCATGGTATTATCGCCTTAGGCAGCAGGATCTGGATGGCTCCTTGCATGAGAAAGGGATCATTCCCATACGCGTTGAAGAGGATCAGGATATCATATGCGGACCTATCCCAGTGGTGGAAGAACAGGTGCAGGTTTGGGGCCTGTCCGGGCAACCTGTTCTGTTCGAATTGACCTCGATGGGTGCACGTGCATCCGCACCACTTCAATGGACCGGTCATGATGGAACCTACAAGGTGGCGCTCGGCGCCCGGCCTTCCGGGGTGCATATACTCACCATGGTTGATGAGCAGGGCATGCGCCGCAGTTGCAGACTGCTGGTACTCTGAGATTTGGCCATAAAGGCCAGAATACTTAACTTGCGATCATCTTGTGGCGTGGCTTGGGCCTGAATGGTCCGTTCCATTTTGGTCGCGTCGCTTCATGTACAACCCTTTTGATCAGTAGCACATGAAGATATTCGTGGGCAGGTTGAGTCCTGCCGTTACAGACCTTCACCTGGAATTGTTGTTCGGGTATTTTGGTGAAGTGAATTCCGCCAACGTGGTGAAGGATAGGCAGACGGGTTCATCCCGTCAGTTCGGTTTCGTTGACATGAAGTATGAAAAAGAGGCGGCAAAAGCCATACGAGAGCTGGATGGCGCCCCTTTGGAAGGCTCCAAGATCGTTGTGAACGAAGCCGTAGGTTGACGATCTAAGCATCCTCCAGGCTTCTGGTATCATGGTTCCCATGGCCACACTTCTGGCAGGTGTATTTTTTGCACTTTTCCAACTGTTCACTGGAACCAGAGGCAAGTATCCCGGCCGGCAGGGCGAATAGCCCTACACCCAAATGGCGATGGCACCTCCCCGGAATTATGTCCAGAACGGGGATCGGATAGACATCACCATATCCCACGGTGGTAAGCGTAGCTATGCACATGCCCTTGTTATGCGCCCAGGTCCCTAGCGCTGCGGCTTACTAGGTTTACGTGTTCCACTGTATAACTCGAAGCGCAGGAAGCGGCACTCGAGGCTTCCATTGTACAGTGGTATCCTTCGTTTCGGTGCAAGGTGTATGTGCTTCGCCGCCTCCAGATTGGAAGTGAGCACCCATGCATCGAAGCCTGCCCATCGCCTCTTCAAAGTATCACCGATCATTTTGTAAAAGGCGAATATGTCCTCATCCTTGTCCATGCGCTCGCCGTATGGCGGATTCATGATGAGGATGCCGCGGTCCGCCGGTGGTTCCAGGTCGGCGAATGCGCGATGCATCACGATCACTGTATCCTCCAATTTGGCATCATGGATATTGGCCACGGCCTTGCGCGACACATTGCGTGAGATCTCGCCACCAATGATGCGTGGCCTTTCTTCATGGATGCGATCCATGGCCGCTTCGTAGATCCGCTGCCACAGTTCCTCATCGTGGTCCTTCCACCGCTGAAATCCGAATTGCTCACGGTAATAGCCGGGCGGAATATTGGCAGCGTACAAGGCGGCTTCGATCAATATGGTGCCAGAACCGCACATGGGATCCACGAGACAGGATCGGCCATCCCAGCCCGAGAGCAACACCAGGCCTGCCGCCAATACCTCGTTGATCGGTGCCAGGTTGGTGCGGCTCCTGTAGCCGCGCCGGTGCAGCGATCCGCCGGAACTATCCAGGGAAACATGGCATTGATCACGATCCAGGTAGAGATGGATGGCCAGCGTAGGACGGTCCAGATCCACCGAAGGCCTGCGTCCGCTGCGCCCCCTGAAGCGGTCCACTATGGCATCCTTGGCCAATTGCGCGGCATACTGGCTATGGTTGAAGATCGTGGTGTTCAGCGTGCAGTGCACGGCCAGCGTATCCTGCGCGTCCATGAACCGTTCCCAGCCGATCCTATGGATGCCTGCGTAAAGATCCCGTTGGCTCCGCATGGAAAAGGTCTCGATCGGCACCAACACCCGCAGCGCGGTGCGCAGGCAGAGATTCGCCTTGTACATGGTGCCCATGTCACCGGTGAAGGCAACGGCCCGGTTCAATTCCTGGATATCGCGGGCGCCGAGTTGGAGCAGTTCTTTGGCCAGTACGGCTTCCAACCCGAACATGGTCTGGGCGATCATCCGGAAGTCCTGCTGTGCCATGGCGCCAAGGTAGGAGGTGGCGCAGCGTGGATCCTGCCACAAGAGATGGCTAATTAGGACCAGACCCACCGTTCCACCCTTACATGTACGAACTTCGCATTTTCAAGATCCAGCAACATGGAGATCGTTTCCACGGGGAAGGCCATTGGAGAACAGGCCATTAATAAGATGGGTCAGCGGGTGATCAACACACTTCTGGTGGCCAACCGCGGTGAGATCGCGCTGCGCATCATGCGATCGGCCCGTGAAATGGGCATCCGCACAGTGGCGGTATTTTCCGAAGCTGATCGAAATGCGCCATTCGTGCGCTTCGCGGATGTGGCGGTCGATATCGGCCCCGCGCCAAGCCGGGAGAGTTATCTGGTCATGGATAAGCTCGTGCAGGCATGCAGAGAGCATGATGTGGATGCCGTCCATCCCGGTTATGGTTTTCTCAGTGAGAATCCGGCCTTCGCAAGAAGACTGGAGAAGGAAGGGATCATCCTTGTGGGACCTCCGGCACGAGCCATGGAGATCATGGGCGACAAACTCGCTGCCAAGGAGGCGGTAAAGGATCACGGGGTACCACTTGTGCCGGGTACAAAGGGCGCTGTGAAGGATCTTCAGGAGGCCATGGAAGTGGCCCGCGCCATAGACTTCCCCATCCTCATCAAAGCCGCTGCCGGCGGTGGGGGCAAGGGGATGCGCATCGTGAATGAAGAGTCGGAACTGCAGGAAGGATTGGAACGTGCGATCAGCGAAGCGCAGAATGCTTTTGGCGATGGCAGCGTCTTCATAGAGAAGTATGTGGCCGGCCCGCGCCATATAGAGGTACAGGTGATGGCGGACATGCATGGCAACGTGCTCTACCTTTTCGAGCGCGAATGCAGCATTCAGCGACGGCACCAGAAAGTGGTGGAGGAGGCGCCGAGCGCTGTATTGACCCCGGAATTGCGCAAGGCCATGGGCGAAGCGGCGGTGAAGGCCGCCAGGGCTTGTGATTATGTGGGTGCTGGCACGGTGGAATTCCTGCTGGATGAAAAAATGGCATTCTACTTCATGGAGATGAATACCCGTCTCCAGGTGGAACATCCGGTCACAGAGATGATCACCGGGCTCGATCTGGTGAAGCTGCAGATAGCCGTTGCCCGGGGTGAGGAGTTGCCGCTGAAGCAGGAGGATCTGAACATAAATGGACATGCGGTGGAGATACGCGTATACGCCGAGGATCCCACCAACAACTTTCTTCCCGATATAGGGAAACTCGCGACCTACAGGCCTCCGGCAGGCCCGGGAGTGCGTGTGGACGATGGTTTCGAGGAGGGCATGACCATACCGATCCACTATGACCCCATGATCGCGAAACTGATCACACACGGTAAGGACCGTGAAGAAGCCATCCAGCGAATGATCCGGGCCATAGATGATTATGCCATATGCGGTGTGGAAACAACACTTACATTTTGCCGTTTCGTAATGGAGCATGAAAGCTTCCGAAGCGGACAATACGATACGCATTTTGTGCGCGATCATTTCAAGCCCGAGCACCTTGCCGGAGACGATCCGGAGGAAGCACTGGTAGCAACGCTGGTGGCCGCCTATCTGCATGAACAAAAGGTGCAGGCACCAGTGTTGAAAAATGATAGTGGTCTGGGAATGAGCGCCTGGAAACTAAAACGGCGCTGAAGTCGTTGAAACAGAAAGGCCGGGAAGCGGCTGTTTAGTAACTTCACGGTCCCAAGGACAAGCGATGCACCGGACCATTCGTACACTGGCTCTTACCGCTGGGATCCTGCTCCCTTTCCTGCATGGCATGGCCCAGGTGTTAAGCCAGGGGGTGGTGTTGCAAGCGGTGGTGGTGGATGGTGATACCATGCCCGTGGTCACCTTGCCGGAAGCGATAGTTGATGCACGCTGGACCCCACGCGATCGCCGGGAAGCCAGGCAATATGACAAGCTTACCCGTAACGTGGTGAAAGTATACCCATATGCGCGCATCACCCGGGAATTGCTCGCTGAGTACGAGAATGACCTTGCCCGGATCGAGAGGGGGAATGATCAGGAATTGTACGTCAAGCTTGCCGAAGCGGAGTTGCGCGCCGAGTTCGAAGCAGAGGTGAAGGACCTTACCATGAGCCAGGGAAAAGTGCTGGTAAAACTGATCGATCGGGAAACCGGTCGCACTTCCTACTCATTGGTAAAGGAGCTGAAAGGTGGGTTCCAGGCCACCTTATGGCAGGGCGTGGCCCGTTTGTTCGGCCATGACCTGAAGGCCAACTACGATGCAGAAGGTGAGGACCTGATGATAGAAGTGATCGTGCGCAGGATCGAAAATGGGGAACTGGCCGTTGAACGCCGCGCGCCACGCACCGAGAAAGCGCAAGCCCGTCTGGAAAAACGCAAACAGCGTCTCTACCGCAAGTACGGCATAGAGGACCGTGAGGTCTCCCTGCACTAAGGCAGCTTCACAAGGCGGTGGTGGTGTTCCCTGCCGTGTGCGTCTTGAATGATGACGGCATGAGTGCCAGGGGGCAGGTCCGCCACGAAGATCTTTTGATCCTTGGCTTGTTCCGCCTTCACCAGGCGACCACTCGCATCAATGACCCTGTATGCCTTGATCGGTATGGTCACATGCACTTCAGTGGAAACGGTGACGGGATTCGGATAAAGCAGGGATCCGGTGGGATCTAGGTAGGAAACCCCTGTGGCCAATTCCACCAGTATGATAAATTATTAACCAATGTGGTCAAGGGGTGCGGAAAGAATAGAATACCCCCAGGGTGATCCCGGCACTCCAAAGCGCAGTACTTACCGGGCGATCCGTTACCGGCAGCACACCATACCTCCCATTGATCCCCGCGTGGGTCCAGATGCGCGAGGTAGTTCTATGGAGGAGACCTACCTCCGCCATGGGAAAGAGGTTGAGATGGTCGAAGTTGTGCAGTCCATCCAGGCGTTCTGTGGGGTTCCGGCCTTCGGGCTGTTCATCGTAATAGACGCGGTATACCCCTGCCAGATAGCCTACATGCACGCCTGCCATGAAGGTGGTGCGGAAGGATCCCGTACCCAGTTGCAAGTGCAGTGCAAGAGGTAATTTCAGGTATTGGAAATGATAGGCCTGGAATACCTCCCTGTCCTCCAGAATGGTCTCTTCTACAAGCAACGTATCCACCACGGCTCTGCTGCGAAAGCCCATGTCCACATACCGTGCTCCGGTCATCAATGATAGGCGATCGTCCAATGGGATCATCAGGTCCAGACCGGCACTGAAACCAACGCGTGATGAGTGGGCACTCCCCGGATCTAGAATGGTGTTGGCGATCCGATCGCCGTTCTCGGATCCAAGTTCACGATCGGTCAGGTCGAATGAAAAGGAAAGGCCCACCCGGACAGGATCGGTTCGAAAACGTTCCTCCGGCGATAACGGTTCCTGCGCCACCACCAACCATGAGACAGACGATAACAGGATAACTAACAGGGATCTCATTACCCCCGAAGTTACTATCGGCCGCGGCCTTTTTTGACTAGACCATCACGCTCTTCTCCCTGAAGGCAGGGGCTACCACCAGATCCTTGCTGCCCGGTGTATAGGTATAGAAGCCTTCGCCACTCTTCACTCCGAGTTTGCCGGCCGTTACCATCTGCACCAATAGCGGGCAGGGAGCATATTTCGGGGAGCCGAAGCCTTCCTGCAATACACGGAGGATCGCCAGGCAGGTATCCAAGCCGATGAAATCCGCCAATTGGAGCGGTCCCATGGGGTGCGCCATCCCGAGCTTCATCACTGTGTCGATCTCCGCAACACCAGCCACGCCTTGGAACAAGGTCTCAATGGCTTCGTTGATCATGGGCATAAGGATGCGGTTGGCCACGAACCCCGGATAGTCGTTCACCGTTACGGGGACCTTGCCGATGGCTTTGCTCAGGTCCACCACCCTTGATGTCACTTCATCGGTGGTGTTGTATCCGCGGATCACCTCCACCAGTTTCATGATGGGTACCGGATTCATGAAGTGCATGCCGATCACTTTCCCTGCCCTTTTGGTCACCGAGGCGATACGTGTTATGCTGATGCTGCTCGTGTTGGTGGCCAGTATGCAGTCCTCGGGTGCCTTGGCATCCAACTCACGGAAAAGGTTGAACTTCAGTTCCAGGTTCTCGGTGGCCGCTTCCACCACCAATTCAGCATTCGCCACGCCCATGCCCAGATCGGTGTTGGTGCTGATGTTGCGCAATGTCCTGGCCTTGTCCTCTTCGGAGAGGGTGCCCTTGGCCACCTGCCGGTCCAGATTCCTGGTGATGGTGGCCATCGCCTTGTCCAGGGATACCTGGGAGATATCCACGAGTACCACTTGGTGATCATGTTGTGCGAACACATGGGCGATACCATTGCCCATTTGTCCAGCGCCGATAACGGTGATGTTCATCTGCTGCGATTGAGGAGCGCGAAGGTATGCCCAACGCTCCGCACCTTATTTGCCGTCGCCTTTCAGGATGATGAGCACGGTATATGCCAGGATCTTGAGGTCCACGGCAAGGCTCATGTTCTCGATGTAGAGGATATCATACTTCAGTCGGCGGATCATCTGCTCCACATTCTCCGCATAGCCGAATTTCACCTGACCCCAACTGGTGATCCCGGGGCGCACCTTATGGAGGTGCCTGTAGTGCGGAGCCTGTTCCATGATGGCATCGATGAAATGCTGCCGCTCCGGCCGTGGTCCTACGAGACTCATGTCACCCTTCAGCACATTCCAGAATTGGGGCAGTTCATCCATGCGGGTGCGCCGCATCCATCGGCCGAATGGAGTGATCCGCGGATCGAGTGAACTGCTGAGCTGGGGGCCATGCTTTTCCGCATTCGTGAACATGCTGCGGAATTTGATGATGTTGAATGGCCGGCCATGCTTGCCGATCCTTTCCTGGCGGAAAAAGATGGGACCGGGGGAACTGAGCTTCACCCCGATGGACATGGCAAGCATGATCGGCGATAGCACGATCAGCGAGCAGATGCTTACGAAGATGTCTATGCTCCGCTTAAGCGAGAACTGCCAGGCGGGCATGATCTCCGGATTCACTTCGATAAGTGGTGCGCCGAAGATGCTGCTCATCTTCACGGAACCGGATAGGATGTCATACATATCCGGGATGATCTTGATGCGTACACCGGTTCCTTCCAATTCATTCATGATGCGGCTGATGTGCTCATGCTCTCCTGAATCCACCGCCACGATCACTTCCTCCACTTCGTGCCGCACGATCACATTGCGGGCATCATCCCATTTACCCAGCCGCGGCAAGCCTACGTTGGCCAGCAGCTGGTCCCCGCCATTCACGTTGAGGAATCCGATGAAGCGGTTCCCGGGAGACCGTGTCATCCCCTGGATCTCCTCATAGATCGCCAGCGCCCGTTCATTGCCACCCACCAGCACGGTGTTGAAGCCGATGCGCCGATCATGCACCCTGCGCACCGTGTTGCTGGTGAGCATGAAGCGGAAAAGGAAGGTGATGCCGAAGTGCAGGAGGAAGAGGGCCAGGAAGGAACGGTAGTAGTAGCGATAGCTCGCCACTTCATCATCCAGCAGAAGAACGAAGAAGATGATCAGCGTGCCGATAACGCTGATGAGCAGTGTCTGGCCTAATTCCTTGGTCCGGAACCTCCGGAAAATATCCCGGTAACCCCCGATAATGGTGTATAGCCCGAACCAGAACAAAGGGATCAGGATGAGCCCTTTCACATAATTGGCATCAAGGGTCACATCCACCGGATAACCGTATTTGATAGGCTCCAGATAGAGTTTCCGGTACAGATAGAACAATGTCCAGGCGATGCCCGATCCCAATAGATCGGCCACCACGTATTTGGCCACTTGTTTCCGTCTATCCAGACTCATGACTGATAGCGCACCAATTTGATGTTATCAAGGTAGACACGCGCAACACCTGCAGAAGGCGACCATTCCGCCTCGAAGTAGATGTCCCGTTCGCTGATGGGCTGGTTGAAAATGGGAGAGAGGTCTATATAGACCTTGTTCCAGGAAGGCTGCAGCACATCACCGGTGATGGTGGGCACCAGATACACGTAGGGGAAGCTTTGCGGTGCGCCGCCGCTATTGAACATCATGCCAACGGTAAGGATCACATTGGTGCTGTAATCCAGTTCCAGAAAAATGGGGCCGCCGGCAACGGTGAGGTCCTCATCGGTATAAAGCCGCATGTACCGGCGCTGCTCATCCAGTACGAAGCCACCTGCCGGCGAACCATCGATGAGCGTAGAGGCCAGTTCGGGGTGGTCCGTGGCCGTGAACCGGGTGAAGGTGGTATCGCTGTTCTCCGATACGAGCAGCTGTACGCCGGCATCTTCAAAAGCCTCCACCCATTGGTCCGCCTGGGCTATGTAACCCACTTCCGGTTGAATGGCGGTATTACCTTCCTTCTGGAGTTGCAGTTCACCATTCCACCAGGTGTAGAATGGGTAGCGCAGGCGATCATCATACATGCCGTTGCGTTTGATGCCTGGAGCCACTGTGATCTTGGTATTCCCCTCCTTCAATACGGGGATCCGCGCCGGCAGTTCCCAGGTGCCCAGGAGCACATCATCGGCGTACACCCACACATCCGTGATCCGGCTGGTGGTGCTGCCTGGTACGGCGGCCGCAGCCACGGTGACATGGTCTATCTCAAGATAGGCGGGCACTTTATCGCCTTTTCGGCAGGCCGACAAGAGAATGAAAAGCAGAAATAAGATACTGTAAAAACGTATCATCGTATGGCGGGGGAACGTGGCCAGAGGCGGATCAGTATGTTCCACCGGCGTTTTGCAACTTCATTTCCTTCAGCACCATATGTGCGGTCACCATGGCCGCATGGCCGTCCTCCACGCTTACCTCCGGTACGCTATCATCCTGTATGCAGCGGAGAAAGCTCCTCAATTCCTCGCGTATGGCGTTGATCGTGGGGACCACGGGCTTATCGAAACTGATCTCGCGATGCCCTTTTCCCGGACCAAGGTCTATCGTTACAGCGAAGGGATCCGGCTCGCCTTCCAGGGTGCGCATGCGTACGATCTCGGTCTCCTTGGTAAGCATGTCCACAGCGATGTAGGCATCCCGCTGGAAGAACCGGCTCTTGCGCATACTCTTCAAGCTTATGCGGCTCGCTGTGATGTTGGCCACGCATCCATTCTCGAATTCGATCCGGGCATTCGCTATGTCCGGTGAATCACTCACCACTGCCACTCCGCTGGCATGCACCTGCTTTACCGGGCTGCTTACTGTATGGAGCACGATGTCGATGTCGTGGATCATGAGATCCAGCACCACGCTCACATCCGTACCCCTCGGGTTGAATTGGGCCAGCCTGTGTGTTTCAATGAACATGGGGTCGGTAAGGTGCGGGCGGGCGGCCTGGAATGCCGGATTGAATCGCTCCACATGGCCCACCTGCAGTTTGAGACCGGTCTTTTTGGCAAGTGATACCAGATCCGCGGCTTCTTGCAACGAATTGGCCAGTGGTTTTTCGATGAACACATGCCGCCCCATGCCCAGGGCCATGGTGGCCAGCCGGTGATGGGTGATGGTGGGGGTCACTATATCAAGCGCATCCACCTCCGCCAGCAGTGCCTCAGGGGAATCGTAGGCCGCCACATTGAATTCCTGGCGGATCTTCTCGCACTTCTCCGGCATGGGATCATGGAAGCCTACCAGATCCCATTCGGGGATCTCCCGCAGTTGCTGGATGTGGATCCTGCCCAGATGACCTGCTCCCAGTACGCCGATGCGTGTTCTTTTCATCCAGGCATTCCTTGCAAGGGCGGCAAAAATAGACCAGCCGTTCCAGAAGCGGACCCCGAAGCTAATTTTGCCCTTCAGCGATGATGGAGGACGGCTATCGGGAGAAGGGGCTTCGCAAGCGGCTTGTGGAGGAACTCAAAGGCAAGGGCATCAAGGATCCCAAGGTGCTGGAGGCGATCAATTCCGTGCCGCGGCACCAGTTCATCGACGATTCCGCCTTTCTGCAGATGGCCTACGTGGACCAAGCCTTTCCGATCGGATGCGGACAAACGATCTCGCAGCCCTATACGGTCGCGTTCCAGTCGCAGCTGCTGCAGGTATCCCCAGGTATGAAGGTGCTGGAGATCGGCACCGGCAGCGGATACCAGACCGCCGTGCTTGCGGCCATGGGCGCACGCATCTTCACCATCGAAAGGCAGCGCCCGCTGTACCTGCGTACAAGGGATAGGTTGAAGGCCATGAAGGTGAAGGCCAACCTTTACTATGGCGATGGCTATCTGGGACTTCCCAAGGAAGCGCCATTCGATCGGGTGCTTGTCACATGTGGCGCCCCCCAGGTCCCGGATGCATTGATCGATCAGTTGCGTGTTGGCGGACGGGCTGTGATCCCTGTTGGCGAAGGATCCGAACAGAAGATGATCCTGATCGAAAGGCGAAGCGGAACGGAGATCGAGCGCAGTGAGCATGGCATCTTCCGGTTCGTGCCTATGCTGGAGCAACGATCTGGGTAGTGGCTCCCCCGCACGGCGCTACATTCGCTCCGCATGATCCCCATACTCTCAGCCGCGCAGGTGAGGGCCGCCGATGCACATACCATAGGTGGTGGTGTGTCTTCCATTGATCTTATGGAGCGTGCTGCCAGCCGGTGCGCGAAACGGATCCTTGCCGCACACCATCAGGGTGAATGGGGGGAGCCTATACGTATCCGCTACCTGGTGGTGGCCGGGCCTGGGAACAACGGTGGTGATGGTCTGGCGATGGCCCGGATGCTGCACATCGCGGGACTACACGTGCGTGTGGTGCGGCCCGTGCTGGGCGAACCCTCTCCCGATCATCTGGTGAACGAGCAGCGGCTGAAGGCACTGGACATACCCATCCAGGATCTTCAGGAAGGCGGGGAACTGCGGATCACATCCGGGGAAGTGGTGATCGATGCGCTCTTCGGCACCGGTATCACCCGCCCAGTTGAAGGGTTGGCGGCCCGGGTGATAGGGGAGATCAATGCCAGCGCGGTCCGCGTCATCTCCGTGGATATGCCCAGCGGCCTTTTCAGCGAGGACAATTCCAACAACGATCCAAAGGCGATCATCCGCGCCACGTGTACGTACACGTTCGAAGTTCCGAAACTCGCCCAGCTGTTGCCGGAGAACCACCAGTTCACCGGTACCATTGAATTGGTGCCGATCGGTCTGGATGCGGATCACATCGCGGCACAAAAGGTGGATCACTACCTGATGCAGGAGCGTGATCTGGTGGAACTGCTTCCCAAGCGGTCTCGTGAAGGACATAAAGGCACCTTCGGCCATGCGCTCATCATGGCGGGGGCGTTGGGCAAGGCTGGTGCGGCGGTGCTTGCGGTGAAGGCAGCCCTGCGCAGTGGCGCGGGAACAGTAACGGCCCATGTTCCCGCTGCCGCTCTGCCCGTTTTGCAGATCACAGCTCCGGAAGCCATGTGTACCAGCAGTGGTAACGAAGTACTTGAGCAACTGCCAGATCCAGCTCCCTATACCGCGATCGGGATCGGGCCTGGTATTGGTGTTTCTGGTGATACATCGCTGTTGCTGAAGCGGTTGATACAGGATGCTTCAAGCCCTTTGGTAATGGATGCCGATGCCCTTAACATTCTCGCGGAGAACCGTACATGGATATCCTTCCTTGCCCCCAAAACCATACTCACCCCCCATCCAAAGGAATTCGAACGGTTGTTGGGAACACGGTGCAGGAACAGTTTTGAAAGACTGGCCATGGGCCGGGAGTTCGCGATGAAGCACCGGTGTATAC
>JAEZCB010000197.1 GCA_023412755.1 Bacteroidota bacterium | reverse complement strand
TACGTTGCGCATGGTCATATGCGGTCCGATGCTGTGGGTGAATTGATCGAATGCCGCTGATCGGTAGGTCCCGGGACCATCGTTGCAGGTGGGTGTGAAGCAGGAGGGATCGAACGTCCCTTCCGGGAAGAAGTGCCCACTTACATGAATGCCTGTGCCAAGCGGTGGGCGGGCCAGCACCTTGAGGCGCTGTTCACTCACCAACACCTGCACGTCCAGGAGCTCCCGTCCTGCGCCATGGAGGTAATAGTGATAGGGATGGATGAACGGAAGTGAATCTCCAGGAAGATCGATGAATTGCAGCTGCTGAGGGATCACATTCTCCTTGATGTTCCTGGCGGTCGTTACCACCACCATGAAGCTGTACTCACCCACCCGAGGATTGCGCTTCCACGGCTGGGGCCGCGCCTCCTGCCTCTCGTTCTCCTTCAGCACATAGATCGCATCTCGCTTGAGTTGTGCCTGCACCGTTCTGCCAGATGCGCGTGCCTTGCGTTCAATATCCGCGTACCATTCCGGTGTGTCCCGGATGTTCTGTTCCATGCGCTGGATCCGATCCTCAGGTACATGGATATCCTCCGGCTCCGGCGGGGAGGCGTACCGGTCCTCTTTTCGTGGATCGCCTACGATCCTGAAGGAATCATGCACCATGTGTGTGGTACCGGCTTCGATCACCTCGGTTCCCACGAAACCCACATCCACTTCCTCCCAAGAACCATAGAAATTCTCATGCGCGAAGGGGTGTTGAACAGGGCCTTTGTTCCCCTCCACCGTTTCGGGGAATTTGTAGGATTCGTTCTGGTAGTAGAGTTTATAGAAGAACCGCGTGGCCGAATCGGTGTGGTTGGTAAGGGAGAAACTGAAGTGGAAGCGGCCATCTTCGGTCTGCGTCGCGGAAGGGATGATGAATCCCTTCCGATAAGCATCCGTGTGATCGAGTTCGATGGTGCGCAGAGTACCATCGGCCTGTACCAGTTCTGGAAGCATGCGGAGGTCATGCGCTTCGAAAGGTCCTTGGGTGGAGCATGAATGGAGCATTGCCGCCAGCAGAAGGAGCAGCACATTCGCGAATTGCCTGTCTTGGTGGATCATGATGCGGTACGGCGGCGGAAAGAAAAGAGATCTTCAGCGGCTGGCATCGATCCCACTACTCCATCAGGTTCCGCCACAATACGCCCGCCTCCCGTTCCAGCATGAAGTATGCGCGCCATTGCCGCAACTCCAGATCCACCTGGGAAAAACGGCTGTCAATGAAGGCCACTTCGCGCTGGTTCACCAGAAAGAGTGAACTTTCGCCTGCATCGAACCGTGATGTCTCCCCCATGAACAATGCCCTGTAGTTCTGCACCATCGAAGCACCAAGTTCAACCTGCTCCTGGCGCAATGCGAGTTCGTTTAAACGCTGGCCGAGGGCGTTCCGGATGGAAAGCCTTAGCCGGTCCTGCTCCAGTTCCGCATCGGTAAGGTGCAGATCGGCAAGCGCCAGTTCCCCCCTTTCCCGCCTCAGCAAAAGCGGCATGCTGAAAGCGAGACCCAATTGCCGATCACGGACGGTGAAACGCGGATCCCCTTCATCCTGTACCACCCCTGCCTTGGAGAGCAATGTATAGTTGAGGTCCAGCTGTGGCTTGATCATCTCCTGCCGTATCCTGCGGTCTACTTCCAGTTGTTGCAGCCGTCCCTGTAATTCCAGCAGGCGGGGATGTAGCTCCATGGCATGGGCAACCAGTTCTTCCAACCCTGGCAAGGTGACCGGTGCTTCCAACTCCAATGTATCCGGCACCATGCGGGCTTCGATCTCCAATGGCCTCATATATGGATCCCACAGATGGTTGCTCAACAAAAGCCGCGCGTTGAGCAGATCGGTACGCGCCTGCCAGGACCGCATGACCCTGTCCTGCACTTGCAACATGGCCTCCACGGTATCTATGGCCGCGCGGTCGCCACCCAGGTGGCTGCCGCGCACCGCCTGGAAACGGACCTCGGCACGCTGCACCGCGAGTTCCGCCACGCGCAAGCGCCGGTAGGCCGCTACCCATTCCAGGTGATCGCTGAGCACCTCGTACAGGAGATCGTTGAGCATGCGTACGCGTTCCGCCTCCACCATATCCCGGTATGCCTGTGCGCGTTTCAGATCCGCACGTCTGCGATCGATGAACAGCCCCTGGCCAAGCTGCACACTGGCGCCGGCCTTCACCAGACCATCTCCCGGTGTGCGGTTCTGTGGATCGAGGTAAAGGCCCCGCGAATCCTCAAAACCTGCGAAAAGCTCCACACCATACCACGTTGGTATACGCAGGCCAGCATCCAACAGGTGGTAGTATTCCGTGCCCTCGAAACGCTTTTCCTTGTATGCCGCCACGGCTTTCGGATCGAAGGCACCCCGGGCGGATCTTTCCGCCGCCGCGCCGATCTCGCTTCGCAACATGGCCTGCCGAACAGCAGGATGATTATCCACCACGAGTTGAAGCACTTGTGCTCGCGTTAGCACCTGTACGGGCCCCTCCTGCGCCGGTACGCCGCAATGGCCAAGCAGCACCAGTGCTATGGACCACCACTTCCTCATTTATTCGCCGTCCTTACCTCACCACTCACGATGATGGGATCCTGATAGAGATCGGGTGGGAAGCCGTTGAACTGCCGCCAGAGTTCATACCACATGGGCACGTCCTTTAGCAAAGCGATGCCCACCGCACCAGCACCCACACGCAACGCGCCGGGCCATGGTTGATCTTCTGGATCTGGGGCCACCAGAACGCGATAACGGCCATTGGGGCTGATAAGGTTGTCTATGGCCACCACCCTGCCACCATAAGTACCATAGCTCATGTTGGGCCAACCGCTGAAGATGATCGCAGGCCAGCCATCGAACATGAAGCGCACCTTCTGGTCCAGACCGATCAAGGGCATGTCCATCGGCCTTACATACATCTCAACGGCCAATTGGAAGTCCGAAGGCATGATCGTGATCAACGGTTCACCCTCCTTGATCACTTCTCCCACTCCCCCGCGCACGGCCCGGGTGATGTACCCACTTTGTGGTGCGGTGATGATGTAATTACCTGCACGGATGATATAGCTCGCAAGATCGATCTGCATCTTGGTCAGTTCGCCCTCGGTGGTGTACAACTGACTCATGCTGGCGAATTTTTCGCTCTCTGCCTTGGCAAGCCGATCGCGGTATTCATTGCGTATGCCATCGATCTCCAATCGTGCGTTCAATAATTGGTTCCGCGATTCCAGCAACTGGTTCTGCGCATCTATGAATGTGGCATTGGCACGCTGCTCCTGCACCTTCCGCCGCTCCAGTTCCACCATGCTGATGAGGCCCTGATCGAACTGTTCCTGCCCACGCCGGAGCTGGTCCTGCGCCACCCGGATCTCGGTCTGTGCGGCCACCACCCGGATGCTGTCACTTTGCACCTGTAGTTCGGCCTGCCTTATGCGGTTCTGCGCCTGTTCAAGCTTGATCCGCATGTTCTGTCCCAGTGCCGCTATTTGAGCATCCAGGGCATGCACCTTTTCCTCATAGCTACGCGCGGTCATTTCCTTGGCCATGATCTGCTGCTCGGTACGATCGAGCAACTGCGGATCGAAATATTCCTGCCTTATCTCGCTAATGCGAAGGATGGTATCGCCAGGGTGCACCAACTGTCCTTCCTTCACATACCACTGCTCTATCCGGCCGGGAATGATGGCATTTATGGTCTGGGGGCGGTGCTCCGGGCTAAGGCTGGTGAGTGTGCCACGCGCGCGTATGTTCTGTGTCCAGGGCAGGAACAGACCCAAGATCGCCAGGATGAACACCGCCCCAAGGACACGGCCGAAACGCTTCGGAGCATGCGCATCACCTACCTCGCGCATCGCCTGCCATTCCCCCTCTGCAAGGTCCGGCATCCGGCTTTCCGGGGTCAATGAGATATCAAGCATGGGCTTCATATCCTGTTGTGGCGTTCTTCCTTCATACGGCCTTGTTCCAATTGAACTACACGGTCGCAGCGTGCCTGCAATTGGGGATCATTGCTCACGGCGATCAACGTGAAACGGGCCTCCGGTCCGGTCAACAAAGCGAGTATCTCTTCCTTATCCTGTGAGGGCAGCGATAGCGCATCCTCCTCGAACAACACCAGCCTGGGCTTGCCGGCGATACATCGTGTGATGATGATGCGCCTTACTAGTCCCTGCGGGAGCCGGGAACCCAAAGGATCGAGCTTCGTGAGCAGACCTTGAGGTATACCACGCAAAAGCCGCATGAGCCCGCTGCGCTCAGCGGCGTTACGTGCATCCTTTTCGGACACCCAGGATCTGCCCATGATGATGTTCTGCAGAATGGTGCCACTGAAAACCTCTTCTCGTGTGAAACTGTCGCCCATCGCACTCCGCATATCTTCCAGCGACAACCCACGCGAACCATTGCCATCCAGCACGATGGTGCCTGCGCTGGGATCGATCAGCCCGGCCACCAGATGGAGCAATGCGCTCTTGCCCGAACCACTGTGGCCGCTAATGCAGACCTTCTCCCCGGCCCGGAAGGTCAGATCGATATTCTCCAGCACGGGCACTTCCGACCATGTGCTCTTAAAGGTGACGTTCTGCAATTCCACTGCCATTGGCCCACCGTCCTCGATGGTGACCGGCATACGCAGACCCTCCAATGTTTCCAGCGGCAGATCCGTTACCTGGCCGATCTTCTCCAGCGCGGTGAGCACATCATAGATGGCCTCCAGTCCCAGGATCACCTTCTCCACGGAATTGATCACGAGGATGATGATGATCTCGGCGGCCACGAACTGGCCTATGTTCATCTGTTCTCCGATCACCAGCATGCCCCCGAGGATCAACAAGGCGAGTGTTACCACCACCTTGAAACCTACCATGCTCCAGTAATAGCCAAGCAGCACGTTGAAGTGTCCTTTTCTGGCCATGGTGTATCCGGTGGCGAGTTCATCCGCCCTGGCCATGGGCAGGTGCGAAAGCCCGGCCATTTTGAATGTGCTGGTATGGCGGCCCAGTTCTTCCAGCCAGAATGCGGTGTCGTACTTGAAGGTGGATTCTTTCAGGCTGGTCTCCATGCCACGGCGCCCTGTTGCACGGAAGATGAGATAGAGCAACAAGATCAAGAAGAATGCGAAACCGATGAAGAATGGATGGTAGAATGAAAGCAGGATCATGCCCAGAAGTATCTGTAAGGATGCTACGGGAACATCCACAAGCACCTTGTTCAAACCCTTCTGGACTGTCATGGTATCGAAGAAGCGGTTCACCAACTCGGGCAGATAGCCGCCCGTTGCACTGTTGGTGCGGATACGTGGCATGCGGTAGGCGAACTCCAGCGCCGAACGCACGAAAAGTCGCTGTTTGATGTGCTCGCTCAGGCTCAACTCCATCACCTGCATCACACCGGTAAGTCCCACTCCGATGGTGACGAATGCGATCATCACGCCCCATGAGGTGGCCATCTGCCCACCGCTGATGAAATTGATGATCGCCTGAAAACCAAGGGGCACAGAAAGCATGATGCCCCCTCTCACGAATGCGAACAGATAGATGTAAATGATCTCCCGGCGATCCATCCGCAACAAGGCGAACAGACGCTGGAAAGGCCGGATCGCATATGGGGAATTCATCGTTTGCGCGTTCTCAACGTGGAAAACACCATGTCAATAAGAAGCTCAGGGAGGCGCTGCCTTGCGTTCTTCTCGCTGAGCGTGGGTATGTGTTCGGCGAAGAACCGCTGCACCATGCTACCATCCACAACAATGCTCGCGAGCATGGCAGGGTATGGATGATCGGCGCGCACCGCCACGATAAGTTCCCGCACCCGATCGCACAACCTCTTGAATGAACTGAAGTAGCCTTCCCTATGCTCCACATCCACTTCCTTCGTCATATAGGCTTTGGCGGATTCACTTACAGCGATCCGGAAGAGTGCGCGCAGGTCCACATGAGCGAATGGACCCTTCTCCGTGACCGGCTCCGTTACCGATCGAATACCCTTCTCCAGACGACGGGAGGGATCGCTAATGTTGGCCGTGTCGAAGACCAGTTTGTATTCCCTCCAGCTCCAATACCAACCCACCAGGTAGATCAACAATCGGTGCTTGTTATCAAAGTAGCGGTAGATGCTGCTTTCAGCGGTACCCAGGGCCACGGCCAGCTTACCGAAAGTGAATTTTTCAAGACCAAGCTCGTCTATGAGACGCACACTTTGCTCAATGATCCGCCTGCCCAGATCGGTGGTCATGGGATCCTTCAGGTAGACCTGCTCGGCCACCTGCACCTGTACCTGCATCAACCGTTGCATCTCTCGGGGAACAAAGATCTTCAAGAATAGTTCACATACTATGATACAAGATCGTAAATATCCGATAAATGATAGTGTTACTATCAAATATCATGGTCTATCCGCCTCTTTCGCTCCTGTCCGGTAGGCCCGCATCGTAATATCGCGGTCCCGATCGTAGAAAGGAACGTTGCAAGAGAGAAAGCATGAAGGGAACGAAACTTTTGGACATAGACCACCTAACGGCCGTTACGCTCCGTTCGCGGCGTGTGGGTCTCTCGAAGGAGGATATTCAGACCTCATTCCTCGAACATCTATTCTTCGGCAGTGGTCATCTTCCGCAGGCGGCCACCATGCAGGACATCTACTTCGCCCTCTCGCTGACCATACGCGACAGGGTGTTCAAGGAATTCCTGACCACCACGCGCAAGATCACGGATAGGGATGCCCGTGTGGTGGCCTATCTCTCTGCCGAGTACCTGCCCGGCCCGCACCTGGCCAAGAACATCCTTGGCCTTGGCGTGATCGAACAAACACGTGCGGCCATGCAGGAGCTCGGTATCGATCTGGATACTGTGATAGCGCAGGAGGAAGAACCCGGTCTTGGCAATGGTGGCCTGGGGCGGCTCGCCTCCTGCTACCTCGACTCCATGGCAACATTGGGCATCCCTTCCATTGCCTATGGCATCCGCTACGAGTTCGGGATCTTCGATCAAGTGATCGAACATGGATGGCAGGTGGAATACACCGATGACTGGTTGCACAACGGCAACCCGTGGGAAGTGGAAAGACCGGAGATCGTTCATAAGGTGGGCTATGGAGGCAGGACCTATCATTCCATCGATCGGAAGGGGCGGCACAAGGTGGAATGGGTGCCGGATACAGAGATGATCGGTACGGCCTACGATACACCCATACTCGGTTACTCCGGCAATGGGATCGTTATGCGCCTTTGGAAGGCTGGTGCACGGAATTCCTTTGATTTCGCCGCATATAATCTGGGCGAATACCACCGCGCGGTGGATGACAAGATCCGATCGGAGAACATCACCAAGGTGCTTTATCCCAATGATCAGGAGTTGGCGGGAAAAGAGCTGCGTTTGAAGCAGCAGTACTTCTTCGTGACCTGTGCACTCCAGGATCTTCTACGCCTGCATCGGCGACAGGGCCGATCGCTGGAGAACCTGGACGAAAAGTTCGCGATCCAGTTGAACGACACGCATCCGGCCATCGCGATCGCCGAATGGATGCGGCTCCTGGTGGATGTGCATGGCATGGAATGGGGAAAGGCCTGGAACATCACCCGCAACACCTTCGCCTATACCAACCATACGCTGTTGCCGGAGGCATTGGAGAAATGGGGCGTACATCTGTTCGAGCGCGTGCTGCCACGGCACATGGAGATCATCTATGAGATCAACCACCAGTTCATCCAGGAGTTGCGTGAAAAACACGGCTGTTCCGATGAACGGATCGCGCGCATGTCGCTGATCGATGACCATGGTGAACGATCTGTGCGCATGGCCCACCTGGCCACCATTGCAAGCCGCATGGTGAATGGCGTCTCCGCATTGCACTCCAGATTGCTTCGAGACCATGTCTTCAACGATTTCTCCGCACTCTGGCCGGAGAAATATGTGAATGTCACCAACGGGATAAGTTCCCGCCGGTTCCTCGCGGTCAGCAATCCCGGCCTCGCCAACCTTATCACCGGCCGCATCGGCGATGCATGGCTGCTCGACCTCGATGCGCTGCGCGGTCTGGAACCTCTTGCGGATGATCTGGCCTTTCAAAAGGAATGGCGCGCTGTGAAACTGAAGAACAAGGAACGGCTTGCGCGGGTGATCGAGGAGAAGACCGGCGTGGTGGTACCCCCTAATATGTTGTTCGACATCCAGGTGAAGCGCATCCATGAATACAAGCGACAATTGCTCATGGTGCTCCACATCATAACGGCATATCTGCGGCACAAGAAGGGTGAAGCTGAGGAAATGGCCCCCACGGTCTTCATCTTTTCCGGCAAGGCCGCACCGGGATATTTCAAGGCCAAGCTCATCATCAAGCTGATCAATTCGGTGGCGGATATGGTGAACAGCGACCGTGATCTGCACGAAAAGATGAAAGTGGTGTTCCTGCCGGATTTCAATGTTAAGAATGCCCAGAACATCTATCCAGCCGCCGATCTCTCCGAGCAGATCTCCATGGCCGGCATGGAGGCCAGTGGCACGGGCAACATGAAATTCTGCTTGAATGGCGCGATCACCATCGGTACTTTGGATGGGGCCAATGTGGAGATCCGCGAGGAGGTCGGGGAGGAGAATTTCTTCCTTTTCGGCCATACCACAGAAGAGGTACAGGCGGTAAAGGCGAAGGGTTACAGGCCACGCGATCTCTACGAAAATGATCGGGAGCTTCAAACCGTGCTGGATCTGCTGGTCTCCAAGAAATTGACCCACGGAGACACGGAATTGTTCCGTCCGATCCTGGATGATCTGTTGCAGCAGGACAAATTCCTGGTACTTGCGGACTACCGTGCCTATCTGGGTTGCCAGGAGGAAGTACATCTGGCATGGCGCGACCAGGCTGTCTGGACCCGCCGTTCCATTCTGAATGCGGCAAGAATGGGTAAGTTCTCATCGGACCGATCCGTGCAGGAGTATGCTGATCTGATCTGGAAAGTGGGTTCAGTGAGGGAGAAGTGATAAAGGACCGGCAGAACCCAAGATCACCATGATCATGGTATAGGAGCGGCCTGCTCGTATGCCCTCTTTTGCGCCTCCGGAAAAGACCGGACCGAGCGCAAGAGAAATGGATATAAGCACAGTAGAACAAGATCTCAAGACACGCTGGGCCGCGCTGCGTGCCAGCCAGCCCCACAGCTACACCCGCAACGATGCACGCGCATTAGGGGTAAGTGAAGCTGAACTCATCTGCACACGTCTGGGCGAAGGGGTGACCCGCTTGATCGATGACCCGAAGCGGATCCTCGCCTCTGTCCCTTCCCTTGGCAGGGTGAAGACCATCACCCGCAATGATCATATGGTGCTCGAGCGCAAGGGCGCATTCACACGCCTGGTCTTCGAAGGACCTGTGGGTTTGTTCGTCGGTGAGGACATCGACCTGCGCATCTTCTGGTCGCACTGGGGCAGCGCCTTCGCCGTGGTGGAAGGAGAAGGCGATCAGATGCGGCACAGCCTGCAATTCTTCGATCAGCAAGGTGAGGCCGTACACAAGATCCACATGCTCCCGGAAAGCGACCATGCCGCATTCCAGCGCGTGGTGCATGAACACAAAGCGGCGCTTCAGGAGCCGGTCGTCCCTGCCCCATTTGTCGCTGCCGCACGGCCAGCCACCACATCATCCCCCGATGTGGCCGCCTTCAAGAAGTCCTGGTCTGAATTGAAGGATACACATGATTTCCACCTGCTGCTACGCGAACACGGCCTTACCCGGACGCAGGCGTTGGAATTGGCACCGGAAGGCATGGCCGTGAAATTGAGTGGAAAACCGCTTCGCCATATCCTGACGAAGGCGGCAGGATCCGCTCTTCCGATCATGATCTTCGTTGGGAACCGGGGCATGTTGCAGATCCACACTGGCACCATCTTCAATGTGGTGGACGCACGCGGATGGCTCAATGTCCTGGATCCCGACCTGGACCTGCATGTGCGCGAAGAAGCGATCACAAGCAGCTGGGTGGTCACCAAACCCACGCGTGATGGACTGGTGACCGCGCTGGAGTGCTATGATAGCAATGGAGAACTGTTGATCCAACTCTTCGGCAAGCGCAAGCCCGGCATTCCCGAATTGCCTGAATGGCGTTCGCTCCTGGAGGAAATGATGAACACGATGAGGGCATGAAGAGCAGGGCATTCTCGTGGCTGGCCCGCGTAGGCGTAGCGGGTTTCGTCTTCTTCCTGGTGAAGGGCCTGGTCTGGGTTGCCATCTTCCTCGGCTTCGGAGACTGGTTGTTCAGTGGATAGGCATCCGGTGGCGCTCTTCAGGCTTCGTCCTTGAAGATCTCCTCACCATGGCCGTGGGCCACAACACTGCACACCGCAGCATCACCTGTTACATTCACCACGGTGCGGCACATGTCCAGGATGCGATCGACCGGGAAGATGATCGCGATCCACGCCGGATCGAGGCCCACCGAAGTGAGCACGACGATCAGCATGATCAGGCCCGCGCTCGGTACCGCGGCCGCGCCGATGCTGGCGAGCGTGGCGGTGAGCACGATAGTGAGCTGCTGCATGAGCGTGAGGTCCACCAGATGGAATTGGGCGAGGAAGACAAC
>JAEZCB010000114.1 GCA_023412755.1 Bacteroidota bacterium | reverse complement strand
CCGTCGCGGCCCAGAGCGCCATGCGGCGAGCCGCATGCCCGCGCATACCTGCTCCGAAAGAACCCACGGCCCATGCCAGCAGACCCGCAAGAAGCACCGAGAACAGCAGTCCAGGGATATCGTACGGTGAAAAATGACCCAGATGATCGGCGAGAAAGCCCTTTAGATCCATGCGGGGCGGCACTTGCTTTGGCTCAAAGCTATGAGAACCGGCCGGAACAACGTGCCATTATCTTTGGCTACAGAATGCTTCGGATAGCGGCACCCGTATTCCTACTGCTCCCTTTTTGCCTTGCGGGCCAGAGCATGCTGCTCCAGCAGGGGCAGCTGTTGGTGCATGAGGGTACGCACCTGGAGGTCGTTGGTGATCTGGAATGGACCATCGCGGATGCGCAGGTGATCAATGAGGGTACCATCCATCTTCTGGAGGGAGCGCGACTGAACGAATCCGCTGGCCATCCGATCACTGGCACTGGTACCGAACATGCCTGGTTGGAAACACCGGCCCAGGGTGAATTCGAACCTGGAGGATTAGGGTTGGTGTTCATTTCAGATGAGACCGTGGCACCCTTTCAGGTAGTGCGTGGCCATGTGCCGATATCCATGGCGGGCAGTGGCGCGGTGAGTGTGGCCCGCTGGTTCCAGTTGATCGATCCGCCGCCGGGGCCGCTGCAACAATTGCGCTTCCGTGCCGATATGCTGGAATTGAACGGCCATACTCCTGAGGACTTGGACATCTTCGATGCCAATTCGGTCCTTGGCCCATGGAGCCCCATGGTGGCGGAGCCTGGGCCCGGCCCGGTGGAATTGGCCGCCGTTGGGGTGGTGCCTCGCCCGTTGATCACCGCTTTCGATAAGGATGCGGCCGTGGGGATACCACGACCGAACATGGATGATCTGAAGGTCTGGCCCACGCTGGTACAGGAATGGATACATATACGGGCGGATAACACCCGGATCCATGATCTTCAACTCTTTGATGGAAATGGCAGAATGGTCCCGATCAAGTTCTCCCATCGTGACGCACACTCCGCCACGATCGATGCCGGGGGGCCTGCTGCTGGGCCATTATTTCTGCGCGTGAATGGAGCCCAAACCTTCAAACTGATAAAGGAATGAAAGGTGCGGGGCTCTTATTTCTGTTCATTGCACAGTTCTCTTTTGCACAATGGGAGATCCCCGTGCGCGTGGAAATGACCGGAACAAACCCGGAACAAAGGCAGGTGAAGGGCCTTGCCGACCCTGATGCGCCGGATGCCGCGGTAAGCCATGATGCCGCACGCGCCAACACCATGGCATATGCTGAAGCCATCGGCACCATGGCGCTCACAACATCACTCGTTCCGCCTGCCACCGCCTACACACCCGGTATGGCCATCACCATTGTCCCTTCGGCCGCCAATAATGCAGGTGCCACGTTGAACGTGGATGGGCTCGGTGCCATACCGATGGTGAAATGGGGGGGCGTACCTTTGGATAGTGCGGATCTGGTGCCTGGCGTACCGTCGCGAATGGTGTACGATGGCAGCCAGTTCCATATGATCAGCAGTGGTTACCGCACCTGTCCAGCGGGATTCAAGGCCGTAGGCCCGAATTTTTGCATCAGTGAAGCCACGCTGGGGTCCACGATCTTTTATGCGGCCGCGACACATTGCAGCGATATCGGTGCGCGCTTGTGCACCTTTTCCGAGTGGGTGCAGGCGTGCAGGCAGGATACGACCTTCATTAGCACTGTGATGGAGGCTGAATGGGTGGATCATGCCGCGAATGATGCTGCCGGAGCCAAAAGGCTGGGTTATGGTTCCATCGGCTCCAATGGGATAGACCCGCCGCAACCATCCTGTGAACATGGTACCTCCACCGCGCCAGCATCGAATGGCGGAATAAGATGTTGCCGCAACAGATGAGGCTCCTCCTTCTCGTGATCCTGTTCCTGCCTTTCAGTCTGTGCGCCCAGGTGGATGTGGGTACGAATATCCGTTTCACCGGAGTGGATGAGGCCCGTGGCGTGGATGGGATCGCACCTGCCGCTGTTGGTAGTGCCGCGATCACCGTGGAGGCCTCCCTCCTGGGCACCGCCCATTGGGCCGAAGCCACGGTCACGGGACAACAGATCACACTCGCCAGTACCATACCGGTGGAGGAATACCACGCCGGCATGATCCTGCGCTTCATCTGGCCACAGGACCTGCATGGCCCGATCGATCTGCGCACAGAAGGTCTACCGGAGTTGCCCTTGCTCCGGACCGATGGGCTTGCCTTCTCTCCCGGACAACTTGCACCCGGCACCGTGGCGGAGATCGTACAAGCCGTGGATCGATGGATCTTGCTTGGGCCGGGCGCGCATGGTTGCCCTCCGGGTGCCCTGCCCGTGCATGCACGCCTTTGCATGGATCAGTCCTCTTCGGGACTTCTTTCGATCTACAACGCCATGGACCATTGCCAGGCAAAAGGCGGAAAACTTTGCACTTGGGATGAATATTACGCAGGATGCCAATCCCTACAGGGCCAGCTCAATGGTGCATTCACCGAATGGGAATGGCTCGATGATACTTCCAACCATACCCATACCGCGGACCAGGCCGGCCGCTATACGTGCATGAGCCAGCGTTCCTCCAATCCTGTGCTGGTCCAGGGAAAGGCACGTTGCTGTTATCGCCTGCCATGATGCGATCACTGATCATATCGCTTTGCATGGGCATGTTGCCACAACTACACGCACAGGTACGGGTGGATGCGCCCATCGAGTTCACCGGTGCGGATCCAGAGCAGCGCCAGATGCATGGACTGCCCACCACCACAGGAATTGGCGCGTTGTTGAATGCGGAGATGGAGCTGTCTGGGATCCACCGGCATGCCACACCTGCCCCAGGGACCATTTGGGAAATTACGCTACCGGCGCTTACCAACGCTCCCGAGCCGGGCACGTGGATCACTGTGCAGGCACCTGCCCCAGCAGAAGGATCCCTGCAGATCAGCATCAATGGGTCGGCGCCCTATGCGATCACCCATGGTGCCTCGGCCCCTGTACAGGGAGCATCCGTACCTGAAGGAAGCATGTTGTCCCTGGTCTTCGATGGCACCGGCTTCCAGTTGTTGAATGGCGCCCGGAGTGCCCTTAAGATCTGCCCCGCAGGTATGGTGGCCGTGAATGATCAGTATTGCATCGAACTTCAGATGCGGCCCGCCGGCACCTTTTGGGAGGCATCCATGAGTTGTGCTTCTGCCGGCGCGCGCATGTGCAGCTGGGGCGAATTCTACAGTGCCTGCACGCAGGCGGCGCAGCTGGGGATAACAGATCTCACCAGCGATTGGGAATGGACGAATAATACCGGCAATGAGAACAACTATGCCCGGGTGGTAGGCATACCCAGCTGTTATGGGGCCGGAGTGGTCCTCGCGACCGAGTCCCGCAAGTACCGCTGTTGTCTCAGTCGTTGATCAGGATCGCACAAGTTGCCTTGCAAGGTCATGGGTCCGCTGTGCCACCACCGACCAGCGGTAATTCTTCCAGGCCCGCTCATGACCTTTCAAACCCATACGTGCGCGCTGGGTATGATCCATCATCAGGTATCGTTCTATCGCGCTGTAAAGCGCCTCCGCATCGCCTTTTGGTAGCAGAAAACCATTTTCCTCATCCACCAGTTCCGCGGTGGCGCCCACATCACTCACGAAGATCGGCCGGCAACGTGCCATGGCCTCAAGCACCACCGTTGGCATGCCCTCGAACCTGGTGGGCAGCACCAGCGCATGGCATTCTTCGTACAATTTGAAAAGGCGCTCATCATCCACCCGGCCCAGCAGCCGCACATTGGCCGGAAGACCTTGTGCGCGGTAGTGCTCCAATAGCGGCCCATCTCCGGCGAGCAGGAATTCCACCCTGCCCTTCAACCGTTGATCCGCCATGGTGGCCACACGCATCAACACATCGATGCCCTTGTTGAAGGCGAACCGGCCCACGAAGAGCAGCTTTAGGGGTGCATCTCCTGCGGGATAGGGCACCGGATCGCGTGGTACATCCACCGCATTAGGCACCACTTCCACCCGCGCCTTGCTCCCCTTCACCTGATCACGGATGATGCGGGTGAGTTCTCCGCCAAGGGAGATCACAATGGATGCCCGGCGCATGATGCCCCGCAACGCCCACCGGAAGGGCAGGCCGATGATCTTTTCCTTGAAGCTCATCACCTGGAACATCTCAAGACCATGCGGATGAACGATCGTTCTCGCTCCGAACCGATCCAGATCCTTCCACACGGAAAAACCCTGTGAGATGATCGCATCCGGCTGAAGTTCCTCCAGCCTCTGGGCCACATGGCCGCTATACTTCCACAGCTGGCGGAGATATAATGCTTTCGGATCGATGGGCGGAACCCTCACCTCCTGTATGCACAGTGCTGGATCGAAGACCCTCTGAGCATGCGGGTGGATCACCGTGAGCCGCACTCCATCGATGCGTGCCAGCTCTTCCGCCAGCAGGCGGGAATGCCGTTGCATGCCGCCGAGTGCTAGCGGAAAAACACCATCGGTGCAAAGCGTGATGTGCATGCCTGTTCGGTCTACACCAGCGGCACGTCCTCCTTCAACAGCGTGGCCAC
>JAEZCB010000169.1 GCA_023412755.1 Bacteroidota bacterium | reverse complement strand
GGCCTTCACCATTAAAGGAGCCTCTGTCTGGCCAAGGAAGATGTTGCCTGCGGTGGATAGGCTTTCGGCACCACTCAGCCGCATGGTCTTGTTCAATGCCAGAGCCAACGCGTAGACCACTTTTTGGATGATCCCGAAATAGAACAGCACACTGGTGAGTGCGCTGAAGAAAATGATGGTGGGCAGGATCTGCAGGGCGAAGATGAAACCGAAGCTTTTCACGTTCATCAGATCGCGAAAGAGGAATTCGCTGCCAACACGTGTGAAATCCAGCACTTTCACGAAGACCTTGCCAACGGATTCGAAGAAGAACTGCATAAATGGCACATAAAGGATCATTATGGCCAGCAGGAACTGGAATGCGAGACCGATACCCACCACCTTCCAATCCACATGCTTGCGTTTGGCACTGAAGATCCAGGCTATCCCGATCAATGCGACCATCCCGAGAAGGCCGCGCAGTATGCTTTCGACCGATGCTCCGATCAATGGTGCAGGACCGGGGGGTACGCTAATATCCTGCGCGCACAAAGAGGCCGGCAGAGAGAAGCACAGGAGGATAAGGACACGCTGGAGCATGATCTGTGGCTGGTGCCGCGCGAAGGTGGTAAGAAACTGTTAGCGGAGCAATGCATGGGGTGGAGCCCATGGACCGCTAGTTCCGATCAATTGCTTTCCTCCCTGCGCTTGATCTCGTCCCGCAGGCGGGAAGCGGCTTCATAATCTTCATGATCCAGCGCCTGCTGGAGTTCCTTGCGCAGATCATCCAGGGATGCTGGTCCCGCCGTCCGGCGACCCGCTTTGCGCTGGCCGGGTTCCGGCTCCTGGGCCTCCTCACCTTCCTCCACTTTCAACCCGGCCGCACTGAGGATGAACTCGTAGGTATGGATGGGGCATTGGAACCGAAGTGCGAGGGCGATGGCATCACTGCTGCGAGCGTCGATCTCCACCTCCTTTCCATCCTGTTCCACCACCAGCTTGGCATGGAAGATCCCTTCCACCAGATCATTGATGATCACCTCCTTCATGGTGATGCCCAACGTGTCGGAAACGTTCTTGAACAGATCGTGTGTGAGCGGACGTGCCGGTTTGATGTTCTCCACCTGGATGGCGATGGCTTGTGCCTCCACGCCGCCGATTATGATCGGGAGCCGCCGATCCCCTTCCACTTCCGATAGGATCAACGCGTACGCGCCGGCATGGGTGTGGCTATAAGTGATCCGTAGGAATCGCAGCTCTACCTTCTCCATATCTACGACTACGCGCTTTGGAACGCCCCAGTTACAAGTTAGGCATTAGAATGGTGAACGGCATCGAAGATACGCGAACCCGGGGTCACCTTACAACCGCAGAGGCTGCGCGAACGGTCAACGCTCCGCATTGAGCTTTTTGGCCGCTTCGATCAACTTGGGCAGCACCTCGAAGGCATCACCCACAATGCCATAGTCCGCCGCTTTGAAGAAGGGTGCTTCGGGATCCTTGTTGATCACCGCGATCACCTTACTGCCATTCACACCTGCCAGATGTTGAATGGCACCGCTTATACCGATCGCGATATAACAATTCGGGCGGATGGCCACTCCGGTCTGTCCTACGTGCTCATGGTGCGGGCGCCAATGCATGTCGGCCACCGGCCTGCTGCATGCTGTGGCGGCACCCAATTCTTTTGCCAGTTCTTCCACGGGTGCCCAATGTTCGGGACCTTTCATTCCACGGCCCGCGCTCACTACGATCTGCGCTTCCGGCAGGGGAATTCCCCCACCGGCTTTGCGCACTTCCTTTACCGTGATGTCCGCCTTGCCGGCATCGCCGCCATACTCTTCCACCATGGCCGTGCCTTCGCCTTTCATCACGGGGATGCTATTCGGCATGAGGCTGATGAGCTTGATCGCGCTGGTGACATTGATCCAGGCCTGGGCCTTACCGCTAAAGACGTTGCGTTTCACCTCGAATCCCTCGCCGACCTTGGGCAGGGAAATGGCGCCAGCCACATGGCCACATTTGAAACGCGCGGCAAGTCTGGGGGCCACGGCTTTGCCTGTGGCATCATGAACGCACACTATGATCTGTGCTTTTTCCTGTTCCGCCACACCGGCCACCAGGCGGGTGAGCTGGCGGCCATCCACATGCTGGATCCCACGTGCCACCACCACCTTTTGAGCGCCTTGAGCACCCAGTTGCTCCAATCCGGCAGCATTGCCGAAGGTGACCGCAGTGACCGAAAGATCCTGCTGATCCGCAATGCCTTTTGCATAACTCACGGCCTCCATGGCCGATCGGGGAATGCGGTCTCCCAGTGTGTCAATGAATACGATAACGCTCATCTGGTTCCTTTTGTGGATGGGGGCGGTGGTGGACCGCGGCCATCATGTTCAGTTCAGTTTCTTGAATGTCTGATCAGATCACCTTGGCCTCCGTGTGCAGGAGTTCGATCAGCTTGCCGGCCTCTTCGGCGGGGATCATGCGCACGGCACCCTTGGCCGGTGGCAGCTCGTACTTCACTGTGGCGGCCACCCGGTCCGTGGTAGCGGCAGGCATCACGTTCAAAGGTTTGGTACGTGCCGCCATGATGCCGCGCATATTCGGTATGCGCTGTTCGGCAAGCCCTTTTGAGGCGCTGATGCACAGGGGCAGCGTGGTCTGCACTACTTCCACGCCACCGGGAATGTCCCTCTCCAAGGTGGCGGAGGAACCTTCGATCTCCATTTTGCTCACCAATGGCACATAAGGCATATCCAGCAATTCCGCCACCATGCCTCCTACCTGTCCACCATTGTGATCGATCGTCTCCTTTCCGGCGAGGATCAGGTTGAAGCCTTTATCCTTTGCATAGGCCGCGATCTGTTCTGCCACCTGAAGTGCTTCAGTGGCCTCCACATCGATCCTCACTGCCTCATCCGCGCCGATGGCCAGACCCTTCCTGATCGTGGCATCCGTATCGGCTCCACCTACGGTGATGGTGGTCACTGTGCCGCCGGTCTTTTCCTTCAGTTCCAGTGCGCGCACCAGTGCGTACCATTCATCGTATGGGTTCATAATGAACTGCACACCACTACTATCGAACCGGGTGTCACCATCGCTGAAAGCGATGCGCGCGGTGGTGTCTGGTACCTGGCTTACGAGTACGAGGATCTTCATGGGTATAGGCGACCTACGGCTATGATTTTAATGGAACCGGGAGATGACCGGCCGTAGCGGCCGCAAACTTAAACATCAAAGTCACGGGTTGATGGATGTGGTGGCGTGGCCCCAGTGCGGGGAGGGCCATCAGCAGGGATATGGGGCCCGATGTGGCATGCTGCGCTACCCGCGCGTCTGGCGGGATCCTTGCTTGTCCGCAAGGCGATCACCATGTATAGATCCTTACTCCACCTGTCGTTAGTACTCCTGTTCGCCTCCTGTGGTTCCGCCAATGATGTGGTGCGGGAGGGACCATTCCAGAAGCGGAAATACGTGAACAAAGGCTGGTTCCTGGATGCGCCGGTGAAACAGGCCACACATTTGGCGATCATTGAAGAGTTGCCCCAGGTACCCGGTGATCTTTACCTGGAACCGCTTATGTTCCAAATGCCGGAGCTCGTCCAGATGGAAGAATCTCCACTCGAGCAATTGAAACTGCGCAAGGTTGTAAAGGAACAGGCAATGGCGGAACAGGAATCAGCGAACTTCGATCACAAGGTCAGCTTCGGCCCGCGTTACTTCACAGGTGCGCTCAATGCCTCGTACTTGAGCGAATGGGGGGATCGGCCCGCATCAAGTGTGCTTACCTTGATGTCATCCGGACTCACAACAATGGCTTCGGCAGGTGTGTTCATGCTTTTGTTGTTCATGATCGGGCGTAGCAGGATGCGCTATTTGGGAACAGCCATGGTGCATTTGGCGATACTCGCAGGTGCCGCAGGTCTTCTGGCCTTGGCGATGATCTAAACCAGATCCAATGGCGAAAGAACAAAAGACGATAGATACACCAAAAGGGATCGGTGGCAAGGTGAAAAAAGTGGCTGCTGATGCGGTGAGATACATGAAGCTCACCTTCAAGGCGTTCGGTAGCGACAACACTTTCGAGCTTGGGGCAGCGCTGGCTTACTACACCATCTTTTCGATCGTACCGCTGCTGGTCGTGGTGATCAGTGTCACCGGGCTCATCTATGGGCCGGATGCTGCGGAGGGCCGCTTGTTCAATGAACTGAAGGACCTTGTGGGTGCCCAATCCGCGGAAGCCCTGCAGTCCATGATCGGCGATGCATACATCAGTGGAAAAGGGATCCTGGCCACGGTGATCGGGGCGGTCACACTCTTCATCGGTGCTACCACGGTCTTCAATTCGTTGAAGAATTCCATGAACAAGATCTGGAGCATTGAACCACGGCCCAAGAGTTCGATCCTCGCGATGTTGAAGACCCGCGCGAAGGCATTTTCTTTGGTCTTGGGCATGGGTTTTCTGCTGGTGGTAAGTTTCGCGATCAATGCACTTGTAGTGGGCTTCGCCGAGAAGGTGACGGAAGCGCTGCCCGGTGTTTCGGGCTATGTCGTCACGGGGATCACCATGATCCTTACGTTCGCTTTCACCAGTGCCGTTTTCGCTACGTTGTTCAGATTCGTGGCGGACGCACGGCCACTTTGGAAGGATGTGATACCGGGGGCCATGTTCACCACCGTGTTGTTCGGCATCGGCAAGTGGTTGATCGCTTTGTACTTCAACCAGGCGGAACCCGCATCCACCTTCGGTGCCGCAGCGGGATTGATCTCGCTCTTGCTGTGGACCGCGTACAGCTCTCAGATCTATTTCCTGGGTTGTGAATTCACGTACGTTTGGGCGCAGGAACATGGCCGTACCATAAGGCCTGTACGCAATGCCGTGAGGGTGGTGCAGCAGGAGGTGGTCATCGATGGTGATGAGGTGGTGGAACACCGTACCAAGGATGACCAGTTGAATAAAGTAAGGGAAGAATGTGATGCTGCCGACAAGAAAAATGGGCAGGCGGACTGCGAGGTGGATAACAATTATGGCAGTTCTAAGCTGAACGGCCATACCAGCCGCTCAACACAGAATAGTGGCCAAGGTGCTGGCCATGAGCAGGGGAGGAGGCGCTGAGGGCGTTGCGTGGAGAAGATCGGCCATACCTGCATTCGACCAGGAAATTCAGAGCCAGGTGGAATGATGT
>JAEZCB010000156.1 GCA_023412755.1 Bacteroidota bacterium | reverse complement strand
GGACGCGTCCTAACCCCTAGACGAACGGGCCATCATGATCCCTGCCGAGGGGTGCCTCGTTAAGGGAGCGCAAATGTATGAAGAGAGAATGGATCTCCAACAATATCACCGATCGATCTGTGCCTGTGATCGGAAGCCGAGGCGTTTGCCTGTGCTGAGTTGTGGTGCATTCAGCTCGTACATCTCCCCCACGGTCACCTGATTCACCTGATCGTAGGGTGGTGCGAGCAGGTCGAACTCCAGTACGTATTCTATCACCGCATATAGGAGCTCCTTCAACTTTTCGCGATCCAGTTCATTGCCCGGAAGGTCTCGGTAGAGCCTGTCCAGCTGCCGCTTTCCCTGCACGAAGAAGTGCCCCTCCTTATTCAGGAAGAGGCGGGCCACCATGTAGCCCAGATCGCGATCCCGGTTGTATTTGAAGGAATCCGACAGGAAGTTGTACATGTTGACCAAACCGAAGAATCCACGCAGATCATCCTCTTGCAGGTAATCGCTCTTCCAGAGCCAGTGGCTTTGATCCAGGCGGAAGACATTGGTGTGCATGTGGAAGATGATGACATCACCTGCCACCTTTAATTCACAGGAAGCACCGCCCTTGTCAACAAAACCCACTGTGATGCGCTTGTCATGCTGGATGATCTCTTTCTCCAGGTCCACGGCGATCTCCTGTAACAGTTCCTTGAGCAACTCAAAGGTGGAGATGGTGCGGCGGTAGACGTCCTGCTTCATGCTGGACCTGGTACGCAACACATTGAGGATCTTATCCCTGTTCGGCAGCCGGGGCTCCTCCGGACCTTTCATTCCCGTGTTCTCCTCCTCACTCATCAGTATGCTCTTGCGAATATCACACGGCGTGCGCTGGGCTTCCCGGTCACCATGCATGCACCCGCTCCACCGCCCGCCATATCCTCTAATGGAATGCAGCGTATGGTGGCCTTCGTTTCCTCCTTTATCCTGGTCTCCGTTTCCGGAGTACCATCCCAATGTGCAAGTATGAAGCCACCTTCCTCAATGGCTTCCTTGAATTCCGCGTATCCATCCACCACGCGGGTGTATCCTTCCCGCATGGCCAATGCCTTTTGGTAGAGATTGTCCTGGATCGCTTCCAGCAGGTGCTCCACCTTGTCGGCCAGGTCGGTGGCTTGCATGACCTGCTTCTCAAGCGTATCGCGGCGGGCCACCTCCACGGTGCCATGCTCCATGTCCCTTGGGCCTACGGCGATACGCACCGGATAGCCTTTGAATTCGTATTCGGCGAACTTCCAGCCTGGCTTCTTTTTGTCGTCATCATCGAATTTCACAGAAATTCCCTTCCCGCGCAATTGCTTGATGATCGGATCCACGTAGCTGGAGATGGCCTGCATCTGCTCCTCGTTCTTCACGATCGGCACTATGACCACCTGAACCGGCGCCAATTTCGGTGGAAGCACCAATCCATTGTCATCACTGTGTGTCATGATCAGCGCACCCATGAGGCGGGTACTCACGCCCCAGCTTGTGGCCCAGACATGCTCCTGCTTATTCTCCTTGTTGGTGAAAACGACATCGAACGCTCTGGCGAAATTCTGTCCCAGAAAATGCGAGGTTCCAGCCTGCAGCGCCTTGCCATCCTGCATCATGGCCTCTATGCAATAGGTCTCTTCCGCTCCAGCGAAACGCTCACTTGGTGTTTTGATGCCTTTGATCACAGGCATGGCCAGCCATTCCTCGGCGAAGCGCGCGTAAACATCCAGCATGCGCTCTGTTTCCTCGATGGCCTCCTCCTTGGTGGCATGGGCAGTATGGCCTTCCTGCCAGAGGAATTCGGCCGTGCGCAGAAAGAGCCGTGTGCGCATCTCCCAACGCACCACGTTGGCCCATTGATTGATCAACAGAGGAAGATCGCGGTAGCTCTTCACCCAGCCGCGGTAGGTGTTCCATATGATGGTCTCGCTGGTTGGGCGAACAATGAGTTCCTCCTCCAGCTTCGCTTCCGGATCCACCACCACGCCCTGTTCCGGATCGCTCTTGAGCCGGTAGTGGGTCACCACCGCACATTCCTTCGCGAAACCTTCCACATGGGCGGCCTCCTTTGCCAGATAACTTTTCGGGATAAAGAGCGGGAAATAGGCATTCACATGCCCTGTGGCCTTGAACATGCCATCCAGCGCGGCCTGCATCTTCTCCCAGATGGCATATCCATGGGGCTTGATCACCATGCATCCGCGCACGTCGCTATGTTCGGCCAGGTCGGCCTTCAGCACCAGATCGTTGTACCACTGCGCGTGATCCGTTCCTCGTTTCGTTAGAATGTCGGCCATTTTACAGCGAACGGTGGTACTATTTTTGTTCCACCGAGGCGGCCAAAAGTACGCAACCTGCATAGGGCTTCTGGCGTTATGCCACTATAACACCACCGACGGAACCATGCGAACCACCTTTAGAATACCGATCATTTGCACTTCGTTGGGGCTGCTGCTGGCATCCTGTGCCAGCATGCGCGATACGGCGTCGGTGCGGGATGATGTCTACTATCTGCCATCCCGGGAGCCTGCAGTGGCCGCAGCACCTGTTCAGCCAAGATCTTCCCAAAGTCCCGCCCAGCAGGACCAGGTGGCAGACGATTACTATGATCAGCGTACATCCCGTGATCTGGGCACCGATAGGAACTACTACGATATGGCCTACAACGATCCCTACTATTACAATTACGGCCGTTTCGGCTTCGGTAGTGGCATGGGCATGATGGGCTGGCAGACCGGATGGGCCGGGCCAGGCTGGGGTATGGGCATGGGTTATGGCACAGGCTGGGGTGGCCCAGGAATGGGCAGCGGCTGGAATATGAGCCTGGGCTATGGTTTGGGTGGTGGCTATTACGATCCTTGGTATGGTGGCTGGGGATACCCCTATCACATGAATGCCTGGAACCGCCCCTGGGGCATGGCCCCATGGCGTGATCCCTGGATGGGTGGCTACGGTTGGGGCAATTACTATGGACCATATGGCAACTGCTACGCCTGCTATGCTCCAGTAGTAGTAGGAGGATCCAGCGGTGTAAGCGTAGGTCATAGACCCTCCCTTTCCGGTGGCGGCGGCAGTTCCGGGGCCGGCACCGTGCATCAGCCTCGCTCAGCTGTGTTCCGCGATCCCGTTGGTCTCACTCCCTCAACCCGCATGGATGATGTGCCTGGCATCGGCCGCAGCACCTATGAACGGGATCGCAGCTTCAATGCCCCCCGGCCACAGCAGGATAATTCCCGCATTCGTGGTTTCGAGCAGCGTGGTGGTGGCAGCCAGCGTGATGGTGGCTTACAGCGTGGTGGCAGCTTCGACAGAGGTGGTGGGATCGATCGGGGGGGTACACCTTCGCGTTCCGGTGGCAGCAGCGGTGGTGGCGGTGGTGGTGGTCGTACCATCACAAGTCCGCGTCCACGTTGATCCATTACCAACAAGCCTTTCCTCGTATGCGCTATCGATCCCTGTTGCTACTGACCGTATGTCTCCTCACCACCCATGCTTTCGCGCAGAATGAGGAGGATGCCTTGCGCATCAGCACCATAGCACCAGGCGGCACGGCACGAAGCGCGGGTCTGGCAAATGCCTTCGGGGCTTTGGGAGGTGATGGAAGCGCCATCGCTTTGAACCCCGCGGGCTTCGGCGTCTATAGAACGAGCGAACTATCCTTCACACCATCCCTTGAGGTGAATGATGTGACATCCACCTACCATGGGCTTTCAGCTGCGGATACGGAAACACGTTTCCATTTCAGCAACCTCACCCTGGCGATCAACAACCAGGCAAAGGCGGAAAGCGATTGGAGGAGCAGCACCTACGGTGTCTCTTTCGACCGGCAGGCCACGCACCACTGGCGCCATCAGGCGGAAGGGCGCAATGTTGATGGCTCCGTACTGCACCATTTCCATAACGAGATCACACAGGCCAACATACTGCCGGAAGAATTCGGAACGGCCCTGCCATTCTCAGGTTCGCTGGCTTGGGAAACGTATGCCTTGGATACACTGGACGGGGTGCTGTACCCGCTGATCCCATTCGGTGCCACCACGGACCAGACGCATACGCGGGAAACGCGCGGTGCGGCCACGAGCACGTCGTTCTTCTTCGCAGGCAACTACAAGGACCGGCTGTACCTGGGTGCTTCACTCGGCGTCTCCGGCCACCGGTTCCGCCGAAACCTGGTCCAGCGCGAGACCACCGTGGATGAGAATGAGATCATGCGGGAGGTGACCTATCGGGAAGAAGTGGCCACCACCGGCAACGGCTTCGAACTGAAGATCGGCGCCATAGGCAGGATCACGGAACAGTTCCGCATGGGCCTGGCGTTCCATAGTCCGCAATGGCTGCAGCTCAACGATGCCTACGTCATGCGGATGTCCACCGACTTCAGAGTACCATTCTATGGCCAGATGGGAACGGAGGAATTCTCACCGGATGGTGTATTCAATTACCGGTTGAACACACCCTGGCGGGTTTTGGTGAGTGCGGCCTTCATCGCGGGACCCAATGGCCTCTTCAGTCTGGATTATGAGTATGCGGATATGCGCCGGATGCGTTTCAGGCCAAGCAGCCGCATTGTGGACGACTATGATTTCCGCACGGAGAACAACATCATTCGCGATGTGTTCCAACCGGTGCATACAGTCCGTGCCGGGACCGAATGGAGGACCGGTGCCTGGTATTACCGGCTTGGTTTCGGCTATGCCACCGATCCTTACGTGGGTACGGATGCAAGGCACGGGAGCCCGTTCCGTCACTATGCTGGCGGCATTGGGTACCGCACCGACCATGTGGGTGTGGATCTTGCGTTCAATGTGCAGCAGCGCGGTATCGCATACCTGCCTTATAGCGGGGCGGAGCCGATATCCGCGGAACTCGCCACCTACCGCACCATGCTCACGCTGAGCTTCCGCCCGTAAGGCTACTTTTTCGGCTTCCTCAACAACACCTTCTGCCCTGGCTCCAGGGAGGCATCTGCGGAAACGCCATTGTATTTCGCAAGACGGGAGAGCTTGACACCGTAGTTCTGGCTGATGCTCCAGAGATCCTCCCCCTCCTTCACCACGTGGATGTTGGTGCTCTTGGACGCTTTTCGCTTGGGCTGGATGAAGATGATCTGCCCTCCCACAAGGGTGGCGTCCTTATCCATATCGTTCCAGCGTGCTATCAGACCATGCGTCATCTCCAGATCCTTCGCGAGCTTGCGGAAATCATCACCCTCTTTTGCCCGCACATATTTGATCCGGCCTTCGAACTTTTCGATCTCGCGTCCTGCACCAACGGTGATCACATCACTGGAGGGATGTTGCCTCTTTGAAGGCTTGGTGTGCAATGGCTTCACCGGCCGATGTGTCAGATCGACACCACGGTCCAGATCATGCAACCCATATCGTTCAATGATGTGGATCAACTTTTGGGGATAGCTTGGATCGGTGGCATAGCCGGCCTTCTTCAATCCATGCGCCCAGCCTTTGTAATCGGTTGGTTTCAGTTCAAAGAGTGAAGCATAGCGTGATCGTTGCAGGAATAGCGCATGATCCTCATAGCTGTGTGCGGCATTGGGGTATTTCCGAAAGCACTCGTTCTTCCGATCATCATCATGATAGGTCTTTCCGCCGGTCCAATCCGATGTGCACTTGATGCCGAAATGATTGTTGCCTTTGCGAGCGAGTTCGCTGTTGCCATTACCACTTTCCAGCAGACCCTGCGCAAGGGTTATGCTTGCCGGTATACGATGCTCCTGCATCTTCTTCACGGCCACATCCTTCCACTGCGCTATATATTCCTCCGCAGTGATCCGTTGCGCCTGCACCCTCGGCACGCACAGCAGCAGCAACAGGCCGGGCAGGATGAATTTGGATCGCATCTCCATCTTACGAGCGTTGTTCCATCAACTGGCGAAACTATCCGTGCTTCTGCGGGGGTGCTGGCTGAAAAGGCCCGCTGATCCCACGGCCGATCGTTGATAGAACGGCGCGCATCCCACAACTCTTGCACTAACATGGATCGAACCAAGAGGGCCGTACATGCGTTACATTGCTGCTGATAGCTGATCATGGGAATGGAACGGAAGCAGCCGGATGAGCGGACGGAACGTTTGAAATTGGAGAAAGGCGACCACTACTTTTCAGAGGAAGGCTTTCTCGTCTTTACGGAGCAATACCACCTGAAACGGGGCTACTGCTGCCAGAGTGGATGCAGGCATTGCCCATATGGGTACAGGAACGAACGGAACAGGGGTCTTACCAAGAATGCGACGTGAGTCTCCGCTATAACGTGGAGTTCAACAGCTTCCCACTACCGATCAACTTATGGAGGTAAGGCCGCGTAAGCGTGTTCCTGATCGCCTGGATGTGGTTCATGTTATGGCAATCGCTACCGAGCAGCTCATAATGGCCTGCATCGATGAGCCGCTCCGCGGTGGTCTTAGCCTGTGGGCCATAAGCACCCGATAATGCCACCATGTTCAGTTGGAACAGTACACCGCGCTCCTTCAACTGCTCGAACTTGCTGAAGTCGTTGTACCAGAATCCATATCGTTCCGGATGGGCCAGCACGGGCTGGTACCCATGCGTCTGCATCTGGAAGACCACATTGAGCAGGATGGCTGGTTCAGCGATGAATGGTAGTTCAAATAGCAGCATATCCCTACCGAAGGTGAGCACCTGCTTTTGCACCACGCGCTGCTCCAGTTCATGATCCAAATAGTATTCGGCCGCGGCCTCCACTTCCATTTCCAGCCCTGTGCGGCGCACTTCCGCCCGAAGCTTTTCGAGGCCACCTAGTATGATCTCCGGTGTGTTCCGGTAACCATCGGCCATGCTATGGGGGGTGGTTATCACCTTGCGGTAACCCAACTCCCGCATGGCGGCGAGCATTTCAATGCTGGCCTGCAGGTGAGGGGCTCCATCATCTATACCCGGAATGAAGTGCGAATGTATATCCGTACCAAGCGCGGCCAGGTCCGCCGGACCAAGATCAGGCTCCCGCTTGCCAAAGAGTCCGCTGAAAAAGCCCATGATCAGCGCAGTGCGAAGGTCCAACGGTGCAGGCTTGCGCAGGAATGAACGCCCCTGGCAAGAATGCTTGCACTGCCCCGGCCATTCATGCTATCCACGAGATCAACGTCCGGCATAATGTGCTGAATAGTACTGCTGGTATGAACCACTGGTGACATGCTCCAGCCACTCGTTGTTCGCAAGATACCAATCCACTGTGCGTTCCAGGCCCTGTTCGAAGGTGATGCTTGGTCTCCAGCCGAGTTCCTTTTCGATCTTGCCGGCATCGATCGCATAGCGCAGGTCATGGCCAGCCCGATCGGTAACGAATGTGATGAGCTTCGCACTTTCGCCTTCGCTGCGGCTTAGTTTTCCATCCATGATCCGGCAAAGCAGATGCACCAGATCGATGTTCTTCCACTCATTATGCCCACCGATGTTGTAGGTCTCGCCATTGGCACCTTGGTGGAAGACCACATCGATGGCCGAGGCATGATCCTCCACCCACAGCCAATCCCGCACATTCTCTCCCCTGCCATAGACGGGCAGCGGTCTGCCCAAACGGATGTTGTTGATCATAAGCGGGATCAACTTCTCTGGAAATTGGTGGCTGCCGTAGTTATTACTGCAATTGGTGATCACGAACGGCAACTTGTACGTGTTGCCATAAGCGCGCACAAAGTGATCGCTGCTGGCCTTGCTGGCGCTGTATGGGCTCTGCGGATCGTAGGCTGTGGTCTCCAGGAACAGGCCATCGTCATGCAATGATCCGTACACTTCATCGGTGCTCACGTGGTAGAAGCGCATTGATCCAGCTTCTACTCCTGACCATTGCTCCCGGGCCACGTTCAAGAGGGCGACCGTACCGATCACGTTGGTACGCACAAAATCCATCGGTGAGGAAATGCTCCGATCCACATGGCTTTCAGCAGCGAGGTGGATCACCGCTTCCACCGCATGCTCTCGGAACAGCCGCCGCATGGCCTCCGCATCGCAAATGTCTCCCTTTATGAATGTGTAGTTCGGCGCGCGCTCCACATCGCGCAGGTTCTCAAGATTGCCTGCGTAGGTAAGCAGATCCAGGTTGATGATCCTGTACTGCGGATACTTCTTCACGAAACGGCGCACCACATGGCTGCCGATGAAGCCGGCACCACCGGTAATGAGGATATTTCGTTGCGCGCTCATCCTAGCAACCGCATAGGCAGGATGGAACACAGGAACAATGCTGCGATCTGAATTCCGTGTTCCTGTTGCACCGTGGCCTTTTCGCGGTCCATTTTCATTCTACAAACTCCAATACGCGAGCTCCTTTATCTTGTTGCGGAAAACACCCTTCAGATCCACCAGGACGCCGTTTGGTTTCAACATGCTCTTGAACCACGCTTCATCCTTGCCTGCGTACTCGGAATGGTTCACCGCCACGATGATGGCGTCGTATGGCCCTTTCATTTCGGGGGAAAGCGTGTAGCCGTATTCATGCTCCACCTCGGCGCTATTGGCATGCGGATCGGTAACGTCCACCTTGCAACTGAAGCTCTTCAACTCTTTCACCACATCGGCCACCTTGCTGTTGCGGATGTCCGTGACATTCTCCTTGAAGGTGGCTCCCATCACCAATACCCTCGCATCGGCCGGGTTGGTGCCGGTGGCGATGATCTTCTTCACCGTCTGCTTGGCCACATAGCCGCCCATGCTGTCATTCACGAAGCGGCCGCTGTCTATGATCTGGGCATGGTATCCCAGTTTCTTGGCCTTGAACACCAGGTAATAGGGATCAACGCCGATGCAGTGGCCCCCCACAAGACCGGGTTGGAATTTGAGGAAGTTCCATTTAGTGCCCGCGGCATCCAACACATCATAGGTGTTGATGCCCATGCGGTTGAAGATGATGGAAAGTTCATTGATCAACGCGATGTTCACGTCGCGCTGGGTATTCTCGATGATCTTGGCGGCCTCGGCCACCTTGATGCTGCTGGCACGGTGCACACCGGCCTCCACCACCAGCTCATACACCTTGGCGATCAATTCCGAGCTCTCTGGATCGCAGCCGCTGCTCACCTTCACAATGGTCTCCAGGGTATGCTGCTTATCGCCTGGGTTGATCCTTTCGGGAGAATAACCTACTTTGAAATCCTGGATGTACCGCAGGCCACTTAGCCGCTCCAGCAGGGGCACGCAGTCCTCTTCGGTGCAGCCGGGGTAAACAGTGCTTTCATAGACCACCACATCCCCTTCCTTCAGCACCTGCCCTACCGTGCGCGTGGCACCGAGC
>JAEZCB010000057.1 GCA_023412755.1 Bacteroidota bacterium | reverse complement strand
GCTCTGGTCACTGGCACAAGGCGGCAAACGCAGGGCGCGCGTGCATGTGCAACAACTGAGGGGGTTTTTTGATATGGCGATGGGCGCGTGGGTGGGAATGTTGAATGTGAAATGTGAAATGTGAAATGTAAAATGCAGAATGTAAAATGCAGAATGTAAAATGTAAAATGTAGAATGTAGAATGTAGAATGTAGAATGTGAAATGATGACCAAGGTCAACTGACAACTGACAACCGACCACCACCAATACCTTTGCACGGCGCTTCTGGCGCCGATCCATGAAGATAGGCATAGTCTGTTACCCCACTTTTGGTGGTAGTGGCGTGGTGGCCACGGAGTTGGGCATGGCGCTCGCGCATAAAGGCCACACCGTGCATTTCATCACCTACGACCGGCCGGTGCGGTTGCGGGACCACCCCAATGTTTTCTACCACGAGGTTCGGGTGAGCGACTACCCGCTGTTCGATTACCAGCCGTATGAGTTGGTGCTCACCAGCAAGTTGGTGGATGTGGCCAAGTTCGAAGGGCTGGACCTGTTGCATGTGCATTATGCCATACCGCATGCCTCCGCCGCGTGGATGGCACAGCGCATCCTGGCCGCGGAGGGCATCCGCCTGCCGTTCATCACCACCCTGCATGGCACGGACATCACGCTCGTAGGCCGCGATCCCAGCTTTGAACCGGTGATCACCTTCAGCATGGAGCGCAGCGATGCTGTCACGGCCGTTTCAGAGAGCCTGCGCAAAGACACGTTGCAGCACTTCCCATTGGAACGGGAGGTGCAGGTGATCCCCAACTTCGTGTGCATGGGGCAGTATAGCAGGGAACCCGATCCGGTGTTGCGTGCCCGCTATGCCCCCTATGGAGAGCGGTTGTTGGTGCACGTTTCCAATTTCCGTCAGGTGAAAAGAGTGGATGATGTGCTGGCCATGTTCCGGCTGCTGCGCGATAAGTTGCCCGTTCGTCTGCTCATGATCGGCGATGGACCTGAAAGGCAGCGCATTGAGACCCAATGCAGAGGTTCCAGATCCTGCTCCGGCGGTGCCATACAGTTCCTGGGAAAGATGGTGGACCCCGAACGCGTGGTGAGCAGCTGCGATCTTTTCGTACTGCCCAGCGAAAGTGAAAGTTTTGGCCTTGCCGCGCTGGAGGCCATGGCATGTGGAGTGCCTGTTGTGAGCAGCGATACCGGTGGATTGCCGGAAGTGAACATACATGGTGTGAGCGGCCTTCTCAATGCCGTGGGCGATGTGGAGGCCATGGCCGCGAATGCCTACAGCATACTCAAGGATGAGGCTTCCCGCGAGCGTTTCCGCCAGGGAGCGCAGGAACAGGCCGCCCGTTTCGATCTGAAGATCGTATTGCCCCGGTATGAAACGTTGTATGAACAGGTGGTGGCCCAGGTGGGCGTGTAATGGAATTCATAAGCGATAGAGTGAGCATGGACCGGAGCGAGGGCCGGCTTTCGGTCGTGATCTCCCCAAGACTTGCCCAAAGCCGGCGCTACCTGCTGATCATGTGGGTGCTCCTCTGGACGGTTTGCGGTGTACTGATCTTCCGTGAACGGCTCTCCCTGCCTGCTGGAGATCCACTGCGGCAATATCTGCTGGCCTTTCTCGCGTTCTGGGCCTATTTCGAGATCAAGGTGTTGCGGGCGTTACTGTGGCGCTTGAAGGGCTTCGAGCTATGGCGTGTGAAGGATGGTACGCTCACGATCAAGGACAGCATCTTTGGCTTCGGCACGGCCAATTCCTACTTCGTACAGAACATCCAGAAACTCGGCCTCATCAACATCGAACCCACCTCCTGGAAGTGGCAGATGAATGAGAGTGGCTGGGTGATCGGTGGTGAACGCCTCGGCTTCGAGCACCTCGGGAAGAAGGTCGTCTTCGGCAAAGGCTTATCAGACGAGGAGGCTCGGCAGCTGGTGCCCGTGCTCAAGAAGGTCTTCAACGAAGTGCGCAAGGCGGAGGAGATAAAGCGGTGAAGCGAAAGCTGCTTCAGTAAGCCGATCAAAGTTCCTCCAGCCGGAAAGCGTTTCCCCGGATCCGCCGGGTGGGCCTGCCATCGATCTCCTGTTCCGCGATCATCCCTTTCGCCGTGGAGGTGGACATCACTTCATCCATGGCCAGCACCGCCCCTGCGGGCACACCTGCCTTCTTCAACAATGAGAGAAGATGATCCCGATCATGGACTTCGATCCGATCCCTGAGCATTTCCGCCAATTCCGCCCGGTTCCTCACTCGTTGGGTATTGCTGGTGAAGCGCGGATCCTCCTTCATCCCGGGCAGGTCCAGCACATCGCATAATGCCAGGAATTGCCGGTCACTGCCCACGGCCACCAACATGCGTTCACCGCCCGCACACCGGAATGTTTCACCATACGGGGCTATGTTGGGGTGCAGCGTGCCTATGGGCCGGGCCACATGGCCTTGCATGAGGAAATTGCTGGCCTGGTTGATAAGGCCTGTGAGCGCCGCTTCCTCCAGAGACACCTCAACATATGCTCCTCTGCCCGTGCGTTCCCGCTGGAGCAAGGCCAGCAGCAGCCCCTCCTTCAACTGGTGCGCCGCCAATACATCGATCATGGCTATGGGCAGCTTGGCCGGAGCATCCTCATCCGTGCCGGTCATGCTGATATATCCGGTCTCCGCCTGCAGCACTACGTCATAGGCGGCCCGCCCGGTCTCCGCGGCGTACCCCTTGATGTGGCCATGTACCAGCTTGCTGTTCAAGGTGCGCAGGCGATCTCGGTCCAGACCCAGCTTCTCCGCATCGCTGGCCATGTGGTTGCTGATCAACACATCGGCGTGCTTCAACAGTTCGTGTAGACGTTCGCGATCCGCAGGATCCTTCAAGTCCAGCAGAAGATGTTCCTTACCCCAGTTCACACTGCTGAAGTACGCGCTGACAGGGGAGGAGGGATCTTCGTCCGGCAGCTTCCAGGTGCGTGTCACATCACCACCAGCACGGCCATTCTCGATCTTCACCACGCGCGCTCCGCTTTCGGCGAAGAACATGCCCACGGCCGGGCCCGCCAGCACGCTGGCCGTTTCCACCACCAGCAGATCGGTGAGCAGGTGCATGCCTGTGTCCCGGGGGATCACACTTGCATGCTGGGAACATGGAGGCCCCGGTACATGCCAGACTCCATCTTCGCCTTCACCTGCTTGAAACGGTCAATGGTATAGTACACATCTTCCAGGGAGTGCGCGGCCGTAGGGATCAGACGAAGCAGGATCTGGTCCTTGGGGATCACGGGATATACCACTATGCTGCAGAAGACGCCGTGCTCCTCGCGCAGGTCCACGATGGCGTTGGTGGCCTCACTGACCCCGCCATGCATGTACACCGGTGTTACGCAGCTGTTGGTCTTCCCAAGGTCGAATCCAGCATCGCGCAACCCATTCTGCAAGGCATTGGTGATCTCCCAAAGCCGGCCATTCAATTCCGGCCTGGTGCGCATCATTTCCAGCCGTTTGATCGCGCCGACCACGATCGGCATGGGCAGGCTCTTGGCGAAGGTCTGGCTGCGCATGTTGTAGCGCATGTACAT
>JAEZCB010000053.1 GCA_023412755.1 Bacteroidota bacterium | reverse complement strand
CCATGATGCAGGAACGGCCAATGCACGGTCCTCATTGCTCTGGTCTCACTTGTGCATCGGTATTTCCCTCCGATGTATTCAAGAAGACCCCCCGGCAAGAACGACGATTCATACGGTCGTCACGGTTCTGGCCAGGCACACAAGTTCAATTGAATGCCAATAATGATGAACGGCGGAAACATTTTACAAGTGGTTTTGTTTCCAATGTGTTTTCAGGGGTACTTTTGGCCCCCTAATGGAAGTGGAGGCCCGGCTAGAAGAGAAGGGACCAATGGAAGAGCGCGAACAACATATCATAGAAGGGGCTGGCAGGATATTCATGCGGCTGGGTGTACGGAGCGTGAATATGGACGATATCGCCCAGCACCTACGCATCAGCAAGAAGACCTTGTATCAGTATGTGAAGGACAAGAACGAGCTGGTGGAGAAGGCTGTGAAGTTGCAATGTGACACGCACCGTTCATGCATCTGCGGCATTCGCGCGAAGGACCTCAATGCGATCGATGAGAATTTCGAGATCGCCCGTTTCATCGCTTCGCAGCTCGGGAATATGCATCCCAGCATCCACTTCGATCTGCAGAAATACCACCCGGAGGCATGGGACCTGTTGCGTCGTACCGAGCATGCGGATATCATGGAGTGCGTAACGGCCAACATGCACAAGGGTATCGAACAGGGCCTCTACCGGGATGACCTCAACATCCCCATCGTCGCACGCATCTACATCGCGCGTTTCGATGTCACCTTCGATGGTCAGCTGTTCCCGTCAAGTGAATTCAATTTCGATGATGTGGTCTGGGAGCTGTTCCGCTACCATATCCGCGGCATAGCCAGTGACAAGGGTCTGAAGTATCTCATTAAGAAAGTCAAGAAGGAGCGGGGAGAGAAGAGCTCCGCCCAAATGGCATGAAGACACATCTTCTTATCGCATTCTTTTTCTGCGGCATCCTTTCCACCGGTGCGCAGGGTCCTCTGGAACTCAGTCTGCGGCAGGCCATGGACATGGCCGCCAACCAGAGCTACCAGGTGCAGGTGAATGAGCTGGAGGCACAGCGCGCTCGCGAGCGCATACGGGAGGTGCTGGCCATAGGTCTGCCCCAGGTTAACGCGACAGGCGCGTTGCAGAACTACATCGATGTGCCTGTGCAGGTGGTGCCCAATTTCTTCGGTGGCGAACCGGAGTTCATCCGTGTGCAGTTCGGCGTGCCATGGACCGCGCACGGTGGTATAAGGCTGGACCAGCTGATCTTCGATGGCACCTACCTGCTTGGCCTCAAGGCGGCTCAGGAGGTGCGCAAGCAGAGCGATGAGCAGCTCGAGCGCAACATCAAGGATGCCCGTGTGCAGGCTGCCAAGGCCTACTATGGCGTGCTGGCCGCCGATGAAGGGGCGCGGCTGGTGGCCGAGACCCTGCCCGTGCTGGAGCGAAGTGTCACCGAAAGCGATGTCATGGCACAGCAGGGCTTCATCGAGGTCATCGACGTGGACCGGCTGCGCATTGAACTCACCCAGGCCCGCGATCAGCTGATGGTGTTCCAGCGCCAGGGGGATATAGCAAGGCACTTCCTCAACTTCGTGCTTGGCCTGCCCGCGGGCACGCCGGTGGAGCTTACAGACGATCTAGAGCAATTGATGGATGATCCTGCCGAGACAGCTCTGGCGGAGACGCCCCTTGGCGTGGAGCAGCATGTGGACCACCGAATGGCCAGCACATTGGTGCGCATACAGACCTTGGAAATGCGGGGCGGCCGTGCCGCATACCTGCCCAGCCTCAGTGGCTTCTTCGCACACCAGCAGCAGTGGAACGCCCCGGAGTTCGAACCGATCGGCGGTCCCGTACCCTGGTTCCCTGCCACCTTCTGGGGTTTGCAGTTGAATGTCCCCATCTTCAGCAGCGGTATGCGGGCCAGCAAATTGCAACAGGCCAAGTTGGGGTTGGAACAGGCGGAGGTGAACCGTACCATGACGGAGGAGCGCCTGCGCCTGGAACATTTGCAACGCAGCAGCGATGTGGTTACCGCGCAGGACCTGTACCGCAACGAACGTGAACGCATGGAATTGGCGCGCAGGATCTTCGATCGCACAAGCATCAAATTCACGGAAGGCCTCGCGTCCAGTTTCGAGCTCACGCAGGAGCAGGCCCAATACCTCACCGCACAACAACAATACATCCAACGCCTGGTGGACCTGGTGAACGCACGCACCGAACTCCGCAGGGCACTCGACAGATTCTGAGCAACATGAGAACTTCCATTCTTCTTTTACCTGCCTTATTCCTGTTCGCCGCGTGTTCCCAGCCGGAGGTTAACGATGATGTGGTGGCTGGCCGGCGTGCGGAGCGGGATTCCCTCAAACAGGTGCGCGCGGAATTGAACCAGCGGATCGCCGAAGTGGAGGGCTGGCTTGCGCAGAACGACCCGGATATGAAGCGCTCCCTGCCCACTGTCACGGTGTTCGAACTCGCCCCGAGGGAGTTCGCGCATTTCACCGAAGTACACGGTGCCGTTAAGGCCGATGAGAATGCGTTGCTCCACTCCGCCACCGGTGGAACTGTACGCGCCATACTGGTGCGTCCCGGCCAGCAGGTGAAGGCCGGTCAGCGGATCGTGGACATCGATCTGGACGCGCTTAAGCAGAACATCCAGCAGGCGGAGGCCAACGTGGAACTGGCCCGTACAGTGTTCGAGCGGCAGGAGAAGCTCTGGCAGCAGAACATTGGTAGTGAGGTGCAGTACCTGGAAGCGAAGAGCCGCAAAGAGGCCGGTGAGGCCCAGCTGCAGGCCCTTAGGGATCAGCTGCGCAACGCAGAGGTCATCGCGCCTTTTGCCGGTGTCGTAGATGAGATCTTCCCGAACGTGGGGGATATGGTGGCACCGCAAATGCCTGTGGCGCGCGTGGTGAGCCTGGGTAAGGCCAGCATAGAGGTGGACCTATCCGAGCGCATGCTCTCCCGTGTGAAGGTGGGCGATCCCGTGGAGGTGGTATTGCCCGAGACCGGCGAAACGCACACGGCCACCATAGACCAGATCGGCAATTACATCAACCCCAACAACCGCACCTTCAAGGCCACCGTGCGCGTGAAGGACGGCCCGGAATTACGCCCCAACCAGCTGGCGAACGTGCGTATTCGGGACATGGAGGCGAACAACGCACTGGTGGTACCCGCCAGGCTGGTCATGGAGGACAGCAAGGGCCAGAGCTACGTGTTCGTGCTGGAGGAGAGGGGTGGTGCCGACCGCGTGCGCAAGGAGTATGTGGAGGTGCTAAGCACACAGGGCAGTGAGGTGCTGCTGAACCGTGAGCAGGGAACCCTGAAAGGGGGAGAAAAGCTGGTGGATAAAGGTGCACGCCTGGTGGTGCACGAACAGGAAGTGAAGGTGGTGGGCCAGGAGGCCTGATATCCCATTAGTCAAGGAAGCAGATGTCACAACTCAACGGCCAGTCCGGCAACGACAAGCGGTTCGCGATCTCCACCTGGGCGGTGGAGAACCGCGCCACCGTGACGGTGCTCACGATTCTGATCGCCATCACAGGACTTACCGCCTACAACACGATGCCGCGTGAAGCCTTTCCGGAGGTCGTGACACCGGAGGTCTATGTGGGCACTTCCTATCCGGGCAATTCCCCGGATGATATGGAGAAACTCATTACCCGCCCGCTGGAGAAGGAGATCAAGACCATCACCGGGATCGATGAGATCAACTCCACCAGTGTGCAGGGCTACAGCACCATCCAGGTGAAGTTCGATTTCAACGTACAGCCTACGGAGGCGCTGCGCAAGGTGAAGGATGCCGTGGACAAGGCCAAGGCGGATCCGGATTTCCCCACGGACCTGCCTGTGGAACCGAACATCTTCGAAATGAACTTTTCGGAGATGATGCCGATCCTCAACATCAATCTGAGTGGTGACTACAGCATGGACCAGCTTAACGAGTGGGCCGAAATGCTGGAGGATCGCCTGGAGGATATGCCGGAGGTGAACAAGGTGGAGATCCGCGGCGTGCCGAAAAAGGAGTTGCGCATAAGTCTGGACCTGCCCAAGATGGAAGCACGTGAGATCGCGTTCGCAGACGTGGCCTCCGCCGTGCAACAGGAAAATGTGAGCGTGAGTGGGGGCGAGGTGCTGGTGGATGGTCTGCGCCGCACGGTGAGCGTGAACGGCGAGTTCATGGACATGGAGGAAGTGCGCGGGATCATTGTGAAACAGGAGAACCTGGACATTGTACGCCTGGGCGATATCGCCGAGGTGGAATTCACCTATGAGGAACCCAACAGCTTCGCCCGTGAATACGGCAACCCGGTGGTGATGCTGGATGTGATCAAGCGCAGCGGCCGTAACCTGCTCGTTGTGAGCGATAGTGTCAAGAGCATTCTCGCGGACTACCAGGCCAACCATTTCCCCCGGGACCTGCACGTGACCATTACCGGGGACATGAGCGATCAGACGCGCACGCAGGTGGACGAGCTGGAGAACAGCATCATTTTCGGTATCCTGTTGGTGGTGGGCGTGCTTATGTTCTTCCTGGGATTGCGCAATGCCATTTTCGTCGGCATCGCCATCCCGCTTAGCATGATGCTGAGTTTCCTGGTACTCAGCAGCATGGGCATAACGCTGAACATGATGGTGCTCTTCAGCCTGGTGCTGGCGCTGGGCATGCTGGTGGATAACGGGGTGGTGGTCATCGAGAACACGCACCGGTTGATGAGCGAGGGGCAATCGCCCATTCGTGCGGCCAAGAATGGCATCGGCGAAGTGGCATGGCCCATCATTGGGTCTACGGCAACAACAGTGGCGGTGTTCATTCCGCTCATGTTCTGGCCAGGTATCATGGGCGAGTTCATGAAATACCTGCCGCTCACCCTTATGGTGGTGCTCTCCTCCTCGCTCTTCGTGGGCCTCATCGTGAACCCCATGCTGGCCGCTCGGTTTATGAAGGTGGAGCAGGAGGGACCCTCGCGGAAACTCACTTTCAAAGTGGGTACGTGGATGCTGTTGTTAGGCCTGCTCTTCAGCCTGGCCGGACATTTCGGGCAGATGGGCACACTGTTCACGCTGGGCAACCTGGCCGTTGCGTTCAGCCTTTTTGGCTACCTCAATCACTATGTGCTCTATCCCGCATCGGTACATTTCCAGAACGTGGTGATGCCGAGGCTGGAGGAGCGTTACCGGAATTTCCTGGTCTATTCCCTGCAAGGGAAGCGGCCCCGGCATTTCTTCCTCGGCACGGTGGGCATGCTTATCCTGTCCTTCATGCTCGTAGGTATGTTCCCGCCCAAGACCCTTTTCTTCCCGATCAACGAGCCGCAGTATGTGAATGTGTTCATTGAAAAGCCGATCGGCACGGACATCCTGGAGACGGATGCGACAACACGTGTCGTTGAGCAACGGGTGTTCGAAGTGCTGCGTGATCCGCGATACAATGAGGTGGTGTACGACACACTGCCGGATGGTACGGTAAGGAAGGATACCGTGAACTTTCTGGTGAGCTCGGTGATAGCGCAGGTTGGCGAAGGCACCAGCGATCCCATGGCAGGCGTATCCATGGCCGCCACTCCCCATAAAGGCCGTGTACAGGTCAGCTTCGTGAAATACGCCGATCGACGAGGTGAGAACACGCTTGAGATCATGGAGCGATTGCGCGAGGCCGTGCGTGGCATACCCGGAGTTACGGTGATCGTGGACAAGGACGCCGCAGGGCCTCCGGTAGGCAAGCCCGTGAACATCGAGATCAAGGGTGCTGATGTGAACGGCCTGATCGCGGAGGGGGAGAGGCTGCGGAAATTCCTCGTGGGTCAGCACATTGCTGGTGTGGAGGAATTGAAGCTGGACATCGAGCTAGGCAAGCCGGAGATGGCATTGGAGATCGATCGGGCCAAGGCACGCCGCTACAATGTGAGCACCTACCAGATAGGTGATGCCATCCGCACGGCGCTCTATGGCAGGGAGGTGAGCACCTACAAACTTGGCGAGGACGACTATCCCGTGAACCTGCGATTACAGGATGAGTACCGCTATGATCCGGAGATACTCACCAACATGAGGATCACCTTCCGGGATCAGACCAATGGGCAGATCCGGCAGGTGCCGATCAGCGCACTGGCCACACCATCCTATTCCAGCACCTTCAGCGCGGTGAAGCGCAAGAACCTGGACCGCATGGTGCAGGTGCAGAGCAACGTGCTCAACGATCACAATCCCACCGAAGTGGTGATGAAGGTGCAGGATGCCATGCGTGACTATGAACGTGCGCCGGGTTACACCTACGAGTTCACCGGTGAGATGAAGGAGCAGGAGAAGCAGATGGATTTTCTAAGCACCGCCCTGCTGATCGCGGTGAGTTTGGTATTCCTGATCATCGTATCCATGTTCAATAGTTCCAGCACGCCGGCCATCATCGTGAGTGCGGTGATCTTTTCGCTGATCGGCGTGTTCCTCGGCCTGGTGATCTTCCGGATGGAATTCGTGATCATGATGACAATGGTGGGCCTGATCTCCCTGGCGGGCATCGTGGTGAACAATGCCATTGTGCTGCTGGATTTCATGATCCTGCTCCAGGACAGGCGCAAGGCCGAACTGGGGCTTCCGCCGGAGGCGAAGCTGCCCATGCATGAAGTGAGCAAATGTGTGGAGGAGGCCGGTGCCCGTCGTTTACGCCCCGTGTTGCTCACCGCGATCACCACCGTGCTTGGCCTGCTGCCGCTCGCGATCGGGCTCAACATCAATTTCATCACCCTGTTCACGCGGCTGGATCCACAGATCTTCGTGGGTGGCGACAATGTGATCTTCTGGGGGCCGATGAGCTGGACAGTGATCTTCGGCCTGGTCTTCGCCACTTTCCTCACCCTGGTGATCGTGCCGGTGATGTACCTGCTTATGACCAAGTTCAAGAACCGCATCAGCAAGGTGAAGCCCGTACAGGTCTCGGAGAACGGGGTGGTGGCACGGCCCGTGCCGTTGGAGGCATAGGGCCTGCGGGAATGGCGGCGGATGGAATAAGTTCGCCTTATGCCCCGGAAGCATCTGGCCATATTGCTGCTAGCGTTCCTGCTGAGCGTGCTGGTCCGTGCGCCGCATATCGGAAGGCCGCTCAGTTTCCACCACGAGTATTGCACGGCCATGGTGCTGATCTTCCTGCACAACTGGCAGGATGGCGGTTTCCACGAGCATTTGGGTGCGCCGACTTGGAATTTCGCCACCGAAGCGGATCGCCACGTGTATCCTGGGTCATACGCGTTCGCCACGCGGGATGGCTATTTCTACTACCTCTCATTCCCGCCGCTAGCCTATTATCCGCCCCATGTTCTTTTCAGCCTCACCGGCATGGAGCTGCACCAAACACCGCTCACCTGGATGAACATGGCGCTGCATCTGCTCACGCTGATCTGCCTGTTCCAAACAATGCGCATCTGCCTGGATCGATGGCAGCCTTGCGAAGGGATCGCGCTGGTGGCGGCGGTGCTTTACCTCTTCATGCCGGCATCCCTATGGTTCCATGGCAACTTCTACATGTCCGATATTTTCATACAGCCGGTCTGGGCCCTGCATCTGCTGGCCTCCGTATGCCTGTTCCTGCGGCCCGGGCCCCGCAGGAGCGGGTCGTTCTGGGCATATGGCTTAACGCTAGGGGCGGCTGTGTACTCCTATTGGTTGGGGCTTTCCATAGCGGCCGCTAACGTGGCAGCGCTCTTCCTGCTGCGCCGTGATCGAGCCTTCCGCAAGCAGGTGTTGATCGTTACCGCTGTTGCTGTCCTGGTGCCCTTGCTGCTGTTCATCACACAATACGCGGCCGTGATCGGCTTGGAGGAATTGGGTACTTACTTCTGGTACCGGTTCCAGGATCGCGCCACCATGGACTTTTGGGAAGGCGGGATCACGTACCACATCAATGTGCTCATGGACAATTACCGCATCGGTTGGTTGCCGGTATTGCTGTTGCTTGGCGGATGTCTGTTGCTCCAGCTCCTTCCCGGCGTGAGCAGTGGTTTCAAACCCAATGAAGGAAGCAAACTCTACTTGCTTCTCACAGGCTTGCCCTTCCTATTGGATCATGCTGTGCTGTTGAAGCATGCGGGGCATGATTTCGCGACGCTGAAGAGTGGTTTCTTCCTGAGTGGTCTCACGGCCATGCTCCTATACCATCTGCCAGTAGGACGATCGGTATGGCGCCGTTCCATCCTGGTCCCTGCGGCCACCATCGGCACCTGCATGCTCGGTATCGTGATATTTTACCGGCTGAATGCCGTGCCGGGAAGCGGGGTGGACCATGATCAGCGGGCGCGATGGGGCAGGGTGATAAGGGAAGCGGCTTCACCGGAGGAAGTGGTATTCGCCCTGGGCTGGACGCCCGAACCTCAGGAACAATGGTATGCACGCCGTAACCTCAAGGAGGTGCGTTCCATGGAAGAAGCGAAGGCATTCCTGACCATCCGGGGCATTGGCAGCGGGGTGGTCTTCTCCCGGCAGGATGACCGGCTGGAACACCAGCGGATCATCATTGGTGACACAGAGTAGCTGGGGCTATACGATAGCCTATCAGTGCTCCCAAATGGGCCGGACCAGACCTGGTCCCTGGTCCTTCTTGTTCCTGCAGTCGTAGATCTCCTCCAGATCGGCCGGTGGCTCGAAATCGCCCGTGCTTATCTCAATGGAGGCATCGGCGTACACCTTGTTCATGTAATAACCATAGATGGGAAGGGCCATGTTGGCGCCCTGTCCCTTTTCCGTGGTGGAGAAGCGTACACTGCGATCCTCCGCACCGGTCCACACACCGGTGACAAGGTCTGGTGTGATCCCTATGAACCAACCATCGCTGTTGTTCTGCGTGGTGCCTGTTTTTCCTGCGGTGGGGTACTTTATGTTCGCATATTTCTGCCGGTTGCCCCAGCTGGTGCGCAGGCGCAGGCCGGTGCCCAACACTTTGCCGGTGCTCGGGTTGTAGGCTCCATCAGTGACACCTTTCAGCATCTTGAGCATGGTGTAGGCCGTGCGTTCATCCAGCGCTTCGTAGGTCTTGGGGAGTACATCATAGATCGTGTTACCGTTCTTGTCCTCTATCCGGGTGAAGATGATCGGTTCAATGTAGACGCCCTGGTTTGCGAAGGAAGAGAATGCTCCGGTGATCTCCATGAGTGTGAGGTCCGCGACACCGAGGCACAAGGAGGGAACCGGGTCCAGCGGGCTCTTTACTCCCATGTGCCGTGCCAGCACGGTAACAGCCTGCGGGCCGTACTGTTTCATGAGCCAGGCGGTGATCGTGTTCATGGAGTTGGCCAAAGCATATTCCACCGTGACCATGCCACCATATTCGTTGTCGCTGTTCTGTGGGCACCATTCCGGCTGCCCCGCAGGCATATCGAAACAGACCTTCTGGTTGGGCAGTTCGCGGCATGGATCCATGCCCTCACGGATGGCGGTGGCGTATACGAATGGCTTGAATGTGGAACCTACCTGTCGCCGGGCCTGCTCCACATGGTCGTACTGGAAGTGTTTGAAATCGATGCCACCCACCCAGGCCTTCACGAACCCGGTATGTGGATCCATGCTCAGCAGACCACTTTGCAAAAAGCTCTTGTAATAGCGTATGCTGTCCATGGGGCTCATCAGTGTGTCGATCTCACCCTTCCAGCTGAACACGCGCATTTCCACAGGTGTTTCGAAGATCTCCTTGATCCGCTCGTCATCCAACACCGGCCAATAGCCGTTGCACCCGCCCATATCAGGCTTGCAGTGGAAGTGCTCGCGCCCTTCGTGCATCACTTCTTCAATGTAGCGGCTGGGGCGTTCGCAGTTGCCGCATTGTTTGCCGGTAAGTATGCGGTAGCGTACGCTGCGCTTCACCGCGGTGTTCAGGATGCCATCGATCTCCTCCTGGCTGACCCTGTGATCGAAGGGCCGGTTCTTCTTGCGGCTTATGTCTTTGAAGAGATCGGGTTGCAGTTCGGAACTCAAGTGTTCCTTCAACCCCCATTCGCCATATTCCTGCATGCGCTTGTCCAATGTGGTGTACACTTTCAGCCCATCGGTGTAAATGTCGTAGGGGCTGCCGTCCGGTTTGGCGTACCTGTATCTGCCGGCCTCGTCCTTCTCGGATAGCAACTGTTGAAGCCGTGCCCGCAGCACTTCCCGGAAGTACGGGGCGGGTCCTTCAGTATGGTCCACCCGCTGGAAACGCAGGCCAAGTGGCAATACTTTCAATGAATCGTATTGCCGGGTGGTGATATGGCCGTTCTTGCGCATCTGGTCCAGCACCACCATGCGCCGCGTGAGGGTAGTGTCCGGCCGGCGAAGTGGATTGAACAAGGCGGGATTCTTGCACATGCCCACCAGCATGGCCGCCTCCTCGATCCGCAGGGAATCCGGTGTGGTATCGAAATAGACATGGGCCGCGCTGTTGATCCCCACCGCCTGGTTGATCCAATCGAAGCGGTTGAGGTACATGGTGATGATCTCGTTCTTGGTGTACTGCCGCTCCAGCCGGATGCTGATGATCCATTCCTGGAATTTCTGGAAAGCTCTTCCGATGAAATCCTTTCGCGGCTCATGGAACAGCATCTTCGCCAGTTGCTGGGTTATGGTGCTGGCGCCACCACGCTTGCCGAGGTAGACGGCCGCCCGCACGGTGCCTCGCAGGTCAACACCACTGTGCTCATGGAAGCGTTCATCTTCCGTGGCCACCAGGGCGTTCACCACATGCGGACTGATGTTGTCATATGTGATCGGGATCCGGTTCTGGCGGTAGTACTGGCCCATCTGGCTACCATCGCTGAAAAGGATGGCGGTGGCCAGGTCGCTCCGGGGATCTTCCAGATCGGCGGTGCCAGGCAGATCGCTTTTTGCCGCCATGGTGAGGAGCACCACCAAAGCGGCCACCGGCGCGAATACCAGTACCCACCAGAACAGGAGGAGCAGACGCCTCCAGGTGCCGTTCTTTTTGCTCTTCTCCGCCATTGAAGGCCGAATTTACCGGACGTTCCCCGCAAGACCGGAAGCCCAGCGGAGGAAGTTTTCAGGCATGTGCAGGGGATCTAACCAGCCTTCGAGCGTTCGATGCTGATGCCTACATCGATGATCCCGGGCAACTCTTCCGTGCGCATGGCCTGCTCCAATCCTATGCTATAACGGCCACTTATCGGAAATCTGTTGCGGTACTTGTAGAGCACCTGGGCATGGAACCGATCGGCGAAGATGAAGCCCGTTCCCCGGCCGAACCAGCGCCCCGAAGGATCTGCCAACCGGCCTTCCAGGGTATCTCGCAGGAAGCGTCCATCAGGCCCTTCGAGTTCTATGAAGACGAACAGGTCGCTGTATGGATAATCACCGGTGTGCCGGATGTCCAGCAGGATGTCATGGTGTGAGACAGTATCCGTGATGGTGAATTCGAATACCGGCTTGAATTCCCTGTTCCAGACGGCTTCGGGCAAGGACACATCCTCCTGGTAGACCACGTGGTCCCCACAACCCGCCAGGAGGATCAGCAGGAGCGCGGCCAAAGAACACCTCATGCTTCCGGAGGTCTGGGTGCCGGTGGTTTTGGGCCTCCTCCCTCCGTTTGGCCACCACGTCCGCGGCGTCTACGGCCGCTCTTTCCGCCCCTGCCTTCACTATCACGCTTCGCATGAGTGCCTTGTGGGGCGGCCTTGTTTTCACCCTGCCCGCGTCCTTCCGATGCGTTGTTCTTTCGGCGGTCGCGCCGCTGCCCACGCTCCTCGCGGATCCCTTCGCCACTCACATGCATGGGGCCACCATCCGGCCGGGCCGCAACATCTTTCACACCTTTCAGCGGTTTCTTCTTGCGCCCGCGCTTACGGGCACCTTTCAATTTGCTGTCGAAACGGGTCAATTCATCCTGTCCCACCACATTCTCGTAGTCGGGTGCCTTCACCGTGTCTGGAGCAGGGGTATCCACCATGTTAAGGTCCACTTCCGGCTCCACGCCCTGCTTGTTCTGCGCAAGTATCTCCCGTACGGTCTCCACGGGGAATCCCGCCATTATGAAAGGTTCGCCAGGCCGCTTGAAAGCATACCACATCTTGGCCGTGAAGATGTCGGTCTTGATGTGTGCTCCGGTCCCTTGTTTCGTACGCAGCTTGGCGTTCTGTGAAGGATAGCTCTTGATCGCTTCGATGTACATGTCCAGCTCGTAGTTGAGGCAGCACTTCAACTTGCCGCACTGGCCCGCGAGCTTCTGCGGATTGAGTGCGAGTTGCTGGTAACGCGCGGCGCTGGTGGTCACGCTGCGGAAGTCGGTGAGCCAGGTGCTGCAGCAGAGTTCGCGCCCACAACTGCCGATGCCGCCGATGCGCCCCGCCTCCTGCCGCGCACCGATCTGCTTCATCTCCACACGAACCTTGAAACGGTCGCTGATCTGCCGAACGATCCCGCGGAAATCGATACGCTCCTCCGCGGTGTAGTAGAAGATGGCGCGCGTACCATCGCCCTGGTACTCCACGTCGGTGAGCTTCATGTCCAGACCCGCATCGCGCACCATGTTCCGGGTCGCGAAGAGGGTCTCGTCCTCCAGTTTACGTACGTCATGCCAGCGATCGATGTCCTCCTGGCTGCTCTTGCGTAGGATCTTGCGCAACTCATAGGTCTCTCCTGTCTGATTGCGCCGGTCCATTTGCACCCGTACAAGCTCACCGGTAAGGCTTACCATGCCGATATCATGGCCGGGTGAAGCATCCACGGTGACCAGATCCCCAGGCATCAGGCTGAGACCGGTGCTGTTGCGGTAGAAGGCTTTCCGGGTATTCTTGAAACGCACCTCCACGCCATCGAAGGCTTGGCTGCCATCCGGCAGAGGAACGCCTGCCAGCCAATCGAACACCCCCAGTTTCTGGCATCCACTGGTGGCACAGTATCCATTGCTCTTGCACCCCGCAGGTTTACCGTTCGCGCCGGTGCTGCATCCTGAACATCCCATTTCTTTCTCCTGCCCCCACTGAACGGGCGGTACGCACCGTTATTGGAGGTGGACGAAGATAGTAGGCCGGAAATGGAACTACCGCCGGGAGCGCTGCAGGGCTTCAAGGGGTCTTTCCAGTTTCCACACCAGCGCTAAGAATATCAGGAGGGCCGCCAGGCGCAGCACCTGATGGACTGCGGAAGGCATGGTGACGTTGGCGATCATGGCCGAGGCTGCCCACCACAGGGCCACGCCACCACCCATATAAAGCAGAATGCGGCCCACATTGTATGGTACTGGCCAGAACCTCTGGCCCATCTTGTAACTGATCAAGGCCATGCCGGCATAGCAACATAGTGTGGCCCAGGCGCTGCCCATATACCCCATAAGCGGGATCCACCAAAGGTTGAGCAGTACGGTGATCAATGCACCTGCCAGTGCGATCATGCTTCCCGCCCGCGTGCGATCGCTGAGCTTATACCAGACACTTTGGTTGTAATAGATTCCCAGGAATACATTGGCGAGCATGAGTATGGGTACTGCACGCAGCCCTTCCCAATAGGCGGGATTGGGTATGAAATATTTGAAGATGTCCAGATAGAGCATGACCACGAGGAATGCGGACATGCAGAAGGCCACGAACAGGTTCATGATCCGGGCGAACGTGCTCCTGCTGTCCTTTTCGCCCGCATGGCTGAAGAAGAACGGTTCCGCCGCGAAGCGGAAGGCCTGGATGAATAGGGTGATGAGAATGGCCAGTTTGTAGCAGGCACCGTAGATGCCGATCTGCTCATCCGCCACATCATCGGGAAGCAGGTACTTCAGCAGGATCCTGTCCGAGGTCTCATTCACCATGCCTGCCAATCCGGCCACCATGAGCGGAGCGGCGAAGGTGAACATGTGCCGGAGCATTGGCCGGTCCACCTTCGCGAAAAAAGGCATGGTGGGCAAAAGCATGATGAACTTGACCAGGCTCGCGATAACATTGGCCAGGAACACATAACCTATCCCGAAGGATGGATGGTACAGGTTATCGATGAACCAGTCGGAACGGCCGGATCCATAGCCCTTCATCAGGTAGGCGATGAAGAATAGGTTGAGGCCGATGTTGACCGCCACGCTCACCAGATTCACCATGGCGAAGCGCCACGCACGCCCCTGCTGTCGCAGACGGGCCATGGGTATGGCCGTGAGCGCATCCACCCCCAGGATCACCACCAGCATGAGTATGGAATTGGTATGGCCGGGATAGCCTATGCCGCGTGAGATCGGTGAGGCCAGCAATGCGCACAGGACCATGAAGGGTACCGCGATGGAGCTGATGGCGAAGAATGCCGAAGGATACACGGATCTGTCGCGCCGGGCCTGTTGATCGCCACCTGGTGGTACCACTTCCGGCTGCGTGCTGTAGCGGAAGTAGGCTGTCTCCATGCCGAAGGTGAGCACGATGTTGAGGAACGCGGCCCAGGCGTAGAGTGCGGTGATCACACCATATTCGGCGGGCGGGAACACACCCTTACTCGTGTAGAGCGGCGTGAGCAGAAAGTTGAGAAAGCGTGCGATGATGCTGCTGAGCCCGTAAATGGCCGTTTGCCCGGCGAGTTTGCGTATGGCGCTCATCGCTCGATCAAGGCATGGACCCGTAAGGGATCATCATCCCGCGAAGTTCGCCTGCCGCTTCTCCAGGAAAGCACTCGTCCCTTCCTTGAAATCAACAGTACCGAAGCAATTACCGAATTCCTCGATCTCCCGCTCCATGCCGTTGACCCCGTGCTCATGACCCGCGTTCACCGTGCGGATGGCGGCGGCCAGCGCCATCGGGCTGTTCTTCATGATCCTGCCCGCGAGCTCGTGACAGGTTTCCAGGAGGCGCTCCTGTGGCACCACCTGGTTCACCAGACCCCATTGCAATGCTTCATCGGCCTTGATCATGCCGGCGGTGAGGATCATTTCCATGGCCTTGCCTTTACCCACCAGGCGCGCGAGCCGCTGTGTGCCACCATAGCCTGGTATCACACCCAGTCCCACTTCAGGAAGACCCAGTCTGGCATTCTCACTGGCAACACGGATGTGGCAACTCATCGCCAGCTCCAAACCACCGCCCAGCGCGAAACCGTTCACTGCGGCGATCACGGGTTTCTCCAGCCGTTCTACATGATCGAAGAGTTTGCGATGACCATCCGCGCTCAAGGCCTTGCCCTCTTCCACCGATAGATCGGCGAACTCCTTGATATCGGCACCGGCCACAAAGGCCTTTTGCCCACTGCCGGTGATGATCACCACGCGTACCGCCTTATCCGCAGCGGCCTCATCCAACGCGTTGTCCAATTCATCGATGGTCCGCCTGTCCAGTGCATTGAGCTGCTGTGGCCGGTCCAGCGTGATGGTCCTTATTCCTTTATCGTCGCTTACAAGGATGTTCTGGTATGGCATCGTTCCGGAATGAATGAGCGCAAATGTACCCTAGCTCTCCGGCCGCAGGACCAACGGCAAGGCCACGAAAAAGCTGGTACCTTCTGCGGAGGAAGTGAACCAGACCTGGCCACCGGTGCTCTCCACGATCCGCTTCACCATGGCGAGACCAAGCCCCATGCCGCTGCTCTTGGTGGTGAAGCTGGGTGAGAAGATCCTTTCACGGATGCCATCATCTATACCAGAACCGTTGTCCCTTACCTCCACCACCGCCTTTTCCTCACTTCGTCTCAGATGCACCTGGATCCTGCCCATGCGATCATCGGGGATCGCCTGGATCGCATTCTTCAAAAGGTTGTTGAACACCCGCAGCAGGTGCTCGCGATCGGCAAGTACTGTGAAGGGGCCTTCCTCATGCAAGGAAATGGTGGTGCCCGGGAGCGCATCGAAGACATCCACGGCCATGCGTACCACCTCATTCAACTGGACCTCTTCCGGTTTGGGTACGGGCATGTGCGCGAATTGGGAGAAGGCGGATGCCACACCGTTGAGTGTGTCGATCTGTTCCACCATGGCGGTGCTGAACCGTTCCAACCTCTCGCGCGCATCCGGTGCTGCGGGATCCCAGCTGCGTTGGAATTGCTGGATGCCGAGCTTCATTGGTGTAAGCGGGTTCTTGATCTCATGCGCCACCTGCCTGGCCATTTCGCGCCATGCGGATTCACGTTCACTACGTGCCAGGCGTTCCGCACTTTCATGAAGCTCCTGCACCTTTTGATTGTAGACCTGTACCAGTTGCCCCACCTCATCTTCACCACGATACCGGATCGGTGTGTTGGTCCCCTGCAAAGCCACGTTGGATAGCGCCCGTTTCAAGAGATCCAATGGCCGAAGCGTCCAGTTGCTGATGAACACGGCGACCAGCACACTCAAGGCGAACAGGACCACGAAGAGATTCACCACGGCGATCATCACGCTGGACCTTTCCTCCTGTTGCCGTTGATCGGCGAAGGCC
>JAEZCB010000264.1 GCA_023412755.1 Bacteroidota bacterium | reverse complement strand
ATATGGGGTCCGTGACGGTTTCCGTCTATCGGACGGCAAAGGTAGGGAATTTTTCCTTCAATCGGCGCTGGATCAGGTGCATGGTATACTGCTCGCTGCCATAATGTCCGATATCCACCAGCAACAGTCGGCCATCCGCATCGAAGAATTGGTGGTATTTCACATCGCCGGTAACGAAGGCATCCGCCCCCGCGCCCAATGCTTTACCGAGTAGGAAAGATCCGCTTCCCCCACAAATGGCCACTCTCCGCACAGGCCTTCCGGTGAACGCCGTATGGCGCAGTACTTTCAATTGGAACACCTCCTTCAGCCGGTCAAGGAATTCTTTTTCCTCCAACGGCTCGTCCCATTCACCCAGTAACCCGCTGCCTATGGACCGGTCCATGTTGAGCAGGGGGTACAGATCATACGCCACCTCTTCGTAAGGATGGGCGGCCACCATGGCTTGAATGATCGCTTTCTCTGAATAGGCCCTGTAGATCACCTCCACCCGTAACTCTTTCTCCTGATGGCGGCTTCCCTTTTCACCGACATAGGGATCGCTCCCTTCGCCAGCACGAAAAGTTCCAGTTCCTTCCAGACCAAAGCTACATTCATCATAGGCACCCAAATGTCCCGCACCAGCGGCAAAGAGCGCGTTGCGCACCGCTTCAGCATGATCCAATGGCACGAAAACCGCGAGCTTGCGTAACTGGTCCGGCTTTGGATCCAACACCCTCAAGGCCTTCAACCCCAGGCGCCTGGCTATCTCACCATTCACACCGGCCAATATGTTGTCCAAATTTGTGTGGATGGCGACAATGGCCACCTTCGCTTCAATGGCCGCCAGAAGGGTCCTCTCCACATAGCTACGACCCGTGAGGCTTTTCAATCCTTTGAAAATGAGCGGATGATGGGCGATTATGAGCCCATGGCCATGCCGCACCGCCTCCTTTACCACCTCTTCGGTGACATCCAGGCACACCAGCGCACTCTCCACCTCCTTTTCAGGATCACCCACCTGCAGGCCACAATTGTCGTATTCCTCCTGCAATTCGCGCGGCGCCCAGTGATCCAGGGCGGCAACGATCTCTTTGATCTTCATATCGCGTAACGGATCGCGGCAATATACCGCCCTCTTACATTCATCTGCTTCCTTCGCACCTTCGCACCTCGATGATCCGCAAGTTGCTTCTTCCCTTTTCCTGGATCTACGGCCTTGCGCTTCGGTTCCGGCATGCCTTGTATGATCGCGGCATTTGGAAAAGTCGGCGTTCAGCCATCACTACGATCGCCATAGGGAATCTGGCCCTGGGCGGGACCGGTAAAACTCCCATGCTGGAGCTGTTATTGAGCATGTTGCATGATGTGGATGTGGCCACGTTGAGCAGGGGTTATGGCCGAAAGGGGAATGAACTGCGGGAAGTATCCTCAATGGATGATCCAGCCATGAGTGGCGATGAGCCGCTGCAGGTGAAGCGGAAATTCCCTCATGTAAGGGTATTCGTTGGTGCCGACCGAGTGAAAGCGTTGGAACAGATCCGCTCCATGGCTCCTGAAGTGCGGGTAGTGGTGCTTGATGATGCGTTGCAGCACCGCCGCCTCGTCCCTGACCTCAAGATCCTGCTCACCACCTACCACCGGCCGTACTTCACGGATGCATTGCTGCCAGTAGGGACACTCAGGGATCTGGCAGTGCGAGCACGGTACGCCGATGTGGTCGTGGTGACCAAATGCCCTGCCCCGCCTCCGGAAGAGGACCAGCTTCTTTGGCGAAGGAAGCTTGGTTTGGATCCAGCGCAGGAATTGTATTTCAGTGGGATCGAATACACCGATCCAAAGGATCTACGGTCCGGAGCGGAGACGGGACCATTGAAGGAACAGAACCTACTGCTGGTCACTGGGATCGCCGATCCGGCACCTTTGCTGGCGCATCTGCGCCCTCGCTGCCGCCAACTGGGGCATGTTGCCTTTCCTGACCATCACAGATTCACTCCTGGCGATGGCCGTGCGCTCGCTGCACAATTCAGTAAATTCGCGCCTGCCCCGAAGCTGCTGATCACCACGGAGAAGGACGCTACACGGCTTTCTCCGGTGATCAACGATGGCCCATTGCAGGATGTGCCATTGGCGGTGATCGGAATGCGTACCGTTATCTACAATGGACCCGAGCGCTTCAGCGCACTGATCAAAGCCTATGCTGGAAAGAATACGAAGGATAGCTGACCATCTGAAGGAAATGACCGGTGCTGCTCCCGAAACAGGGATCATCCTGGGCACCGGCCTGAGCGGGCTTGGCAATGAGATCGAAGTGGAACATGCCATCGCCTACAAGGACATCCCGGAATTTCCGGTCAGCACAGTACAGGGCCACCCCGGAAAATTGCTGTTCGGCAAGCTGGGTGGCAAACCGGTGGTGGCCATGCAAGGCCGCTTCCACTTCTACGAAGGCTGGAGCATGCAGGAGGTTGTACTGCCGGTGCGTGTGATGAAGTTCCTGGGGATCCGCCGGCTTTTCGTGAGTAATGCCTGCGGTGGCGTGAACCCCGAAATGGAAGTGGGAGACCTCATGATCATCGATGATCACATCAACCTCTTCCCCACCAACCCACTCATCGGCCCCAACGTTGAGGAACTGGGCACTCGCTTCCCGGATATGAGCGAGCCCTATGATCGCGAGTTGATCGCGAAGGCCCAGGACATAGCGGATCAACACGACATCAAGGTGCTCACGGGCACCTACGCCGGGCTTACCGGACCCACGTTGGAAACACCAGCTGAATACCGCTACATCCGCAACATCGGTGCGGACGTGGTGGGCATGAGCACCGTGCCGGAAGTGATCGCTGCAAGGCACATGAGGATCCCTTGTTTCGCCATGAGCGTGATCACGGACCTTGGCGTACCCGGAAAGATCGAGGTCACCACCCACGAGATGGTGCAACGTGTGGCCGAAGTGGCCGAACCGAAGCTCACCCTCATCATGAAAGAACTCATCGCAAGCTGCTGATGCGCCCATACCTCACCTTACTCGGCATATGCCTGCTGATCTGCGTTTCAGCCCAGGATAGCCTTAACGTGCGCCACCTTTTCAACTGGAATGATGTGTCCATTCCAATAGGATCGCAGGGACTTCAGAACCGCTACAATGAAGTCTGGGGATACAGCGCGGATGGCCGTGAATATGCATTCCTCGGCAGCACATTGGGTGTGCATGTGTTCGATGTGACCGATCCCATGGACGCCGTACTGGTGGATATGGTGCTGGGCCGCCATGCCGGTGAAGGTGTGGTGCACCGGGACTACAAGACATACCAACATTACCTCTACGCCACCTGCGACCAGGGGCCGAGTTCACTTCAGATCATGGATCTGCAGTACCTGCCGGATTCGGTACACCTTATCTATGATAGCCAGGAGCTGCTAACGCGAGCGCACAACATCCAGATCGACACGCTCAATGCAAGGCTTTACACCTGCGGTGGCAGTACCCAGTTCAGCGTGTATTCCCTTCAGGATCCTGAAGCGCCCACGCTCATGAGCGACCTGGAGGCCGATGTGGCCTGGTGGGGCAACACAGTGGGTTATGTGCATGACTGCCATGTCCGGGACAACATTGTTTGGGTCAATGATGAGGATGGCATGCACGTATTGGATCTCACTGATCCACTATCGCCCATCTTGCTGGGATCCCTTACCAATTATCCGGATCAGGGTTACAACCACAGTGGCTGGCTGAATGAAGCGGGCACCGTGTATGCCATGGCGGATGAAACGCACGGTTCACCGGTGAAACTCGTGGATGCCACCGACCTGGGCGACCTGCAGATCGTTAACACGCTGACCACCGGTATCAGCCCCACTTCGGTTTTGCATAATC
>JAEZCB010000231.1 GCA_023412755.1 Bacteroidota bacterium | reverse complement strand
GGGGCCCCCCCCCCCGCCCACAAAAAACACCCCCCCCGCCCCCCGCCGCGGCGCGCCTCTTCAATTTTCTAGGATATTACACCTACTGCTTGGTGCCAGTATAGGTGCAGTTCGTTCCACTTAGGTTCAGACTCAGCGTTAGGATATTTCCGGCCAGCTGGCCAGATCCGGAGATGGTTGTGCCGCCACTGATGGATTGGGTAGCGATGTTCACGGATGAACCGGAAACCGTGCCGATCCAGGTATCGGCACCATCACTGAAGACCACGTTGGTGGCTGCCGAGGAACTGTTTGTAACGGTGAGCTGGATGGTGGAATTGCCTCCGGGGCAAGAGAAGGACCCAGAGTAACTGCCAATGAATTTGGCCCTGGTCTCCGTTCCGCAATTCGATCCCTCATAGCCGGCCGCACATGCACACACCCCATCATCACAGGAGCCACCATTGAGGCAGGTCACATCTTTACATGGGTCTTTTTTGCAACCTCCCAGAAAGGTGGCAGTGGCAAGCAAAAAGGGTAGGAGTAAGGTCCGCAAGTTCATGTTCAGCTTAATTGGTTGGACCCCGAACCTAATGAAATTCTAGCTTGGAGGATATTGCTGGCTTCGATTTTTTACGTACTATCTGATTATCAGGCACTAATGAGTGCTATCAATGAGCTGCTGAATTCAATTTACTAAACGAGTTATTTGGGACCGTCTACCTGAAGTTCAAGTAGAGCAAGGTGTCGATCAGCTAGGCATTGGTCATGGCGCTGCCTCGCGTGATGCGTAGCAGCATATAGGTCACAATCGTTCCAACGAGTCCGGCAGTCACCGCCAATACACAGCTCCCGATCAAATATTGTTCAAGGTCTTGCCCCACATGCTCCAGGTCCATCTCGGCCAATGATCCGGGTATTACCCCCTTGCCCTCCATGAATGGCAACCCCATGAGATAGCTGGCGTAGAGGATGAATGGTATCATCGGTGGAATGCTGATGTTGGCCGCCGCGATGAACATCACCCGGTTCAACTTCAAGAGAATGGCCAATGGGATCCCCAGCGCCAACTGAAAGCCCCATAATGGAACTATACCCATGAAAAGCCCGAAGCCAATGGAGAAAGCCTTGGTACCATGGCTTTCATTCGGGCGCACCAACTCTGATCGGAGCACGGCTTTCAATCCCCCTTGGAACAGCATCTTCTTCGGCCAATACCATAGCAGTGCCTGGGTAACGAGCCAGGTGTTGAGAAGGCTTATCCGGGTGAAATCCTTGAATGGTTTGAAGTGTGTTACACGTTCTGGGAAGTCATAGCGCACGGATACGGGCACCACTTCGAAAGGTGTTCCATTCCAGGCCAGTTTCACGATCGCCTCCACTTCGTAGCCGAAGCGATCGCTTGTTGTTCTGATCCGGCTCAATGGGGCCAGGGGCCAACCCCGGAAGCCGGTCTGTGTATCAGGCAGTATGATCCCTGTTTCAACCTTGAACCAGAAGTTGCTGAAGCGGTTGCCGAAGGAGCTCTTCCCAGGTACTTCGCTCTTGTCCATGTCGCGCGCACCCATGACCATGGCATGCGGCTTCTCGCGGATCCGTTCGATCAGCAAAGGGATCTGGGCTGGATCATGCTGCGCATCGCTGTCTATGGTCACCGCATGTGTATAGCCCAATTCATGGGCATGCTTGAAGGCGGTGCGCAAAGCGTTGCCCTTTCCCTTGTTGGACCGAATGTGGATCGATCGGACCCAGGGCCGCTCATCAAGCAATCGTCTGGTTCGATCCGTGGAACCGTCATTCACCACGATCACATCTTCCCCAGCCACCTGCCGCACCCCTTCGAGCACTTGCGGCAAGGTTCGGGCATTGTTGTAGGTGGGGACCACCACGCATATTCGTGGCTCGGTGGCGGACATGATCTAGTTGCCGCCAGGGCGGGATCGTGCGGTCATTTTCATCACTACGATATCACCGGCCATGATGCTGCCTTCGCTTTTGACGATCCCATCCTCACGCTGTAGCTCCAGCTTGCATAGGAGTATATGGGCGACCCCGGGATCAACAGGAGCCAGGAATTTTATGGATCGCGCACTATCCATGACCAGTGGACCCCCGTGCATGCTCTGGAGGATCCGTTGCATGAGGTGCACCATGCAAACCCCTGGAAGTATGGGCCTTTCGGGAAAGTGTCCCTTGAAGATATCGTGTCCATCGTTCACCGCCACGGAAACCTCGGCCCGGTCACAGCGGGATGGCATTCCCTCAGGGAAATGAAAGAGATCCTGCAACCGCATCATTGTAGATCGAATGTTCCTTCTGGATGTTCCACATCACGGCGGGCATCGTGGAACAGGATCAATGTGTGATCGCCTTTGGGTTGTATCATGTGAAGCTCCCGAAGCAACATATCATCCGTATTGAACAGGAGGTTGATCCGATCCAACCGGCCCACGGCGCGCCCGGCTTTCGGCACCAACTCCACGAACAATTCGTCGCCTTCGATCTGGAAGGCCGGCTCCATCTCTTTTCCATCCATCGCATTACCGGAGATGATGTTGGTGATGAGATCCGTGACAGCGATGAACATCTGGCGCTCTGCCGCCGATGGGGCACGGAGCTTGTCTTTCTCGTGGATCTTCACCGAGGTGCCGTTCACTACGGCCACCATGGGTTCTGGTGTCTCCACCTGCCAGCGTAGACGCCCGGGCCGTTCATACTTGAACACACCCTGGGAGATCATTGGTTCCTCAAGCACCTGCATGTGTTTCTCCTGGGTGAACCCAGCTGAAAGGGAGCGCGTATCCTGGGCTTGCTTCAGCAGTTCCTGGATCCGTGGATCATCCAGCGTCAAGGTCTGTGTGTTATCCTGACCAATGGCGGTGAACGCCAGGACCAGGAAGTAGAAAAGGATCAGTGGCTTCATGTTCAACATGCTCAGAGACTGACAAGTGTTATACCATTCCGTTTCGCCCACTGGATAGCCGCACGGGTGAGCTCCAATACATGCTCGGTATGATCGTGCATGAGTATGATGCTCGCGTTCCCGATCAGGCCCATTGTTCTGTCCATGGCTCTTTCCTTGTTGCGGATCACGGTATCGAATGTCCGCAGGTCCCAAACTACGGAATGCAGGCCGGATGCTTTGATGGCGGATGCGGTGCCGGGACTGGTGATCCCATATGGTGGCCGGAATAAGCGCGGAGTAAGTCCGGTGACGCGTTGGATGCTCGCGATACACGCACTGATCTGTTTGAAAGCATACTCGCGCGAAAGGAAACCCCAGTATGGCGGATGATCCTGTGTATGTACGCCCATGCTGTGTCCTTCGGCGAGTATCCTGCGTGCCAGTTCGGGTTCCTTCAACACATTCCGACCGATACAGAAGAACGTGGCATGCACATGCTCTTCCTTCAAAAGGTCCAGAAGTTTGTCCGTTCTTCCCGCCACCGGACCATCATCATAGGTCAGTGCCAGTGTGCCTGGTGTGCCATGCCTCTGTTGTTGCAGGAAGAAATTCCAGCCAGGCATGGCGCTGCCGAAACCAATGAGTGTAGCATGGCCGGCCAGGGAGATGATCAATGGTAGAGCCCCGGTATCTCCTGCATACCATAGGGCGCCGAACAAAGCGTGGACCGGCAGCAGGAGGTACAGGCTTCGCCGGAAGTTCAGCATGGTTCCAGCAATATGATCGACCATCGCCCACCATGTTCGCCCAAGATCGCATAAGTGCCGCCGATCACACCTTCCTGCATCCGCTGTAGTGTGCGTGCGACCATGGTCGCGAACAGCGCACCATGTACAGGCTCATCAACGGAGATCGGTTCCACCAGGACATCAGGTAGGTGGAGGATCGTCCCAGCGGCTTTTTCAGCGATCACGATGGCATGCTGTTCCACGTATGTTAAGAGCTCGTATGGTGCTACGGAAGTACGAACCAGCGTTATCCGCGCAACATCGGTGGCGCCGGGTGATCCACTTACGATGAATGCTCCTCCACCCTCACCTACACGATGCTCAAGTCCGGGCATGGCCGCTTCGATCAGCGACGCGCTGAGATCCGTTCTTTCATCCGTGGCAAGCACCAGCACATGGTCCTGTGGCCGCTCTTGAAGATGCAGTGAGGCAGCGGTCAGTGCCGCATGGAAGCTTGTGGTATCGTGGGAGAATGTGATGTTCTCGCCTTTCACATCCAACAGCAGCGCCAGCTGACCAGCGATCGTATTGTGGGTGGACCGCATGAATGGTAATGGGGAGCGCAGCACACTTTCATCCTGCCGGATCTCCTGGAGGAACCTTTCGGTATCCTCAAGGCAGCCCAGAACGGTGGCCGCATAGATCGCGGAGATCGCTTCTGTTCCCGTACGATCCATTTCGGCGATCGCCATTTCGCATGTTGTACGTTGCCAGCGCGACATACGGCGCAATGCCACGGTGGCCACCACAGGTGATCTTTTGGCACCTGGCTCTGCGCTTCCTCTCAGGTAGAGTTTCATGCCGGAGAGGAAAAGATCAATGATGAATCATTCCCGCCAAAGCCGAAGGAATTGGATAGAACATGCCTTGGCCGCCGTTTCAGCA
>JAEZCB010000209.1 GCA_023412755.1 Bacteroidota bacterium | reverse complement strand
ACTCCTACCTCTGGGGCCGCGTGGACCGCATTTCACCCGAAGCGCCCGTGCCTGTGGTGCATGTGACATCGCGCAGCGCACGCCTCGGTGGTGCCGGCAATGTGGCGTTGAATGTGAAGGCGCTCGGTGCAACGGCCATCGTGGCCAGCGTTATAGGCGATGATGACCAGGCCGAAAGGCTTGAGCGCCTGTTCCGGGAGCATGGCCTTTCCACGGAAGGCTTGTTGCGCAGCCCTCAACGGGCCACCACGGTGAAAACACGTGTGATAAGCGGGCACCAGCATGTGGTGCGCGTGGACGAGGAGCAGGAAGATGACCTGGATCCCATCGAGGAGAACCGCCTCATTCAACTCACCGAACGCCTCATCAAGGAAAGAAGACCAGGAGTGATCATCTTCGAGGATTACAACAAGGGCGTGCTCACCCAGAATGTGATCACCGCCATCATCGCATCGGCCAAGCAGGCGGGCATTCCTGTGGCCGTGGATCCCAAAAAGCGGAACTTCTTCTGCTACAAAGGTGTTGACTTGTTCAAGCCGAACCTGAAGGAGTTGCGCGAAGGTTTGAAGATGGATGTGGAAGCCAATGATCTCCCCGCGATCCGGAACGCGGTGATCGAGCTGGAGAAAAGGACCGGCAATGCGGCCTCCATGATCACGCTGAGTGAACACGGCGTATACATGCGCCAGGGCAACAATGAGCATGTGGTGAAGGCCCATGTCCGGAAGATCGCGGACGTGAGCGGGGCCGGAGATACGGTGATCGCCGTGGCGGCACTGGCCCTTGCCTTGAGGAAACCCGCCCTGGAGATCGCCGAACTGAGCAACCTGGCCGGCGGCCTTGTGTGCGAAGAAGTGGGTGTGGTACCGATCGATCCACAGCGCTTCCAGCAGGAGATCCAACGTCTTGCCGCCCTAGCATGACCATTACGCCCTACACACCGGACGGTTCCAAGCGCGAGCAGGTGGAGCGGATGTTCGACAACATCAGCCCGAGATACGACCTGCTCAACCGCCTGTTCTCCATGGGCATAGACCAGGCGTGGCGGCGCAAGACCATTCGCCTGGTAGCGAAGGAACCGGTGGAGCATCTGCTGGATGTGGCCACCGGCACGGCCGATCTGGCCATTCTTGCGAGCACCAGGGTGAAAAAAGTGACCGGTGTGGACATTTCCGAGGGGATGCTGGCACATGGGCGCATCAAGGTGAAGGAGAAAGGCCTGCAGGAGAAGATCCATTTGCAGCGCGCGGATTCCGCGGCCCTGCCTTTTCCGGATGCCACCTTCGGGGCCGTTACCGTGGCCTTCGGTGTGCGCAACTTCGAGGATCTCGAAAAAGGGATCTCGGAAATGGCGCGTGTACTGCGGCCCAACGGCAGGTTGTTCGTGCTGGAATTCTCCAAGCCTGTGAAGACCCCGCTCCGGCAGCTATTCCGATTCTATTTCCACCGCGTTATGCCTTTCATCGGCAGGCTTGTGAGCCGGGACGATGCCGCATACACCTATCTCCCAAAAAGCGTGGATGCTTTTCCGGAAGGCCCTGATCTCATCGCTCTTTTGCTCAGCAATGGATTCAAGGAAGCGACCGCCAGCCCTCTTTCAGGTGGAATAGCCACCCTTTACATAGCGCGCGTAGGTGATGCCACGCAACGATCGGCCACCTAAATTCGTTGCCCACCAGATGCACCGCCAGAGGCCGCGCTACCTATCCCTGATCTTCCTGCTTCTATCTGGTCTGTTTGGGCCGGCCACCGCTGTGTTGGGCCAAAGCGAAAAGGGAGTGAAGGTGGAGAACCTCCCGAATTTCGATATGCGCCGGTTCCACTTCGGATTCCTGCTCAGCTACAACACCAGCGACTTCTTCGTGCGCATGGATCCCCGGGCTCCTTTCCGGGATTCGCTCATGGTCCTTGAGCATCAGGTGAAGCCTGGGTTCAACCTCGGCATCGTGGCATCCATGAACATCAGTCCCAATACCAGTCTGCGCTTCCTCCCCACCCTCTCCTTCCAGGAAAGGAATCTGCAGTACCAGTTCCAGGAGGCCGATGGCGGGGAGAAGTATTTCCAGAAACCAGTGGAAAGCACCTACCTGGAATTCCCGTTGTTGTTCAAATTCCGCAGCGACCGCATCAACAACTTCGCCGTGTACCTGATCGGTGGAGGCAAGGTGAGCATAGACATGGCCAGCCAGAAGGATGTGAACCAAGCGCTGGATGATGAGACCGTGATCAAGTTGCAGCAGTATGATTATTCGGCGGATATGGGTGGAGGCTTCGATTTTTTTCTACCGTATTTCAAGTTCGGGATAGAACTGAAGCACAGTGTAGGGATCCCGAACCTGCTCATCAATGATGAAACACGCTTCAGCAGCCCGATCCAAAGCCTGCGATCCAAGGTCTGGGTGCTCACCTTCACGTTCGAGGGATGATCGGATCGATGGTGCCTTGATACAGGCAGGCGTGTGACATGGGATCATCACTGACCCCTTGCCGCCATCCCGCATGATCATCGCCAACTTTACCGCGGTCCACTGAACATGGATCATCCGCAACTGACAAATACGGTAGACATCGCACTTTCGCCCGCCGAAGCCGCCGATCCGGTTCTGGTACGGGAAGCTGCCGCACAACATGCAGGCATGGCCACTGCGCATGTACGAACTTCCCGCATCATCAAAAGGTCCATCGATGCACGAAGCCGCCGCCCGTTGATCCGCCTCAGAGTGCTGGTGTCCACGGAGGCGATCACGGAGGATCCGCCAATTCCTCCCCCACTGCCGGATGTTACCACCAAGGAGCCTGTGATCATTGTTGGATGCGGACCAGCGGGACTTTTCGCCGCACTGCGTTGCATTGCCCATGGCCTGAGGCCGATCCTTCTCGAACGCGGCAAGGATGTACGGGCACGGCGCAGGGATCTGGCCCTGATCAACCGGGAACACATCGTGGATCCGGACAGCAACTATTGCTTCGGAGAAGGTGGGGCGGGCACTTATAGTGATGGCAAGCTCTACACGCGCAGCAACAAGCGCGGCGATGTGCAGGAAGTGTTACGCACGTTGGTGGCCTACGGCGCACCTGCGGATATCACGGTGGATGCCCACCCACATATCGGCACGAACAAATTGCCTGGCATCATATCGGCCATGCGGGAGGCGATCATCGCTTCGGGTGGCGAAGTGCGGTTCAATAGCCGGGTCACCGATCTCATCATCGAAAAAGACCGGCTGCATGGCGTGCTGGTGCGGGAAGGAGGTGAAGTGCGGGGGAAAGCCGTGGTGCTCGCCACAGGCCATTCCGCGCGGGACATCTTTTCCCTGCTGTACAACAAAGGCATCCGCATAGAACGGAAGGAGTTCGCGTTGGGCGTGCGTGTGGAACATCCACAGGAGATCATTGATCGGGCACAATACCACTGCACCGTACGCGATCCACACCTGCCGCCCGCGAGCTATGGCATGGTGCAACAGGTGCACGGTCTGGGCGTGTATTCCTTCTGCATGTGCCCCGGTGGGATCATAGCACCCTGTGCAACGGCGCAAGATGAAGTGGTCACCAACGGATGGAGCCCCAGCAAACGCAACAATCCCTTCGCCAATTCCGGTGTGGTCGTGACCGTGCCGGTGCAGGAGCATGGTGCTTTGTCTGGCATGTTCCAGCAGCGGGAGATCGAACACGCGGCATGGAAGGCCGGGGGCATGCGCCAGTCCGCACCAGCCCAACGCCTGGAGGATCTGATCCAGGGCCGGATGAGCATGGACCTGCCGGAATGCAGTTATCCTCCAGGCATCGTTCCCTTTCGTGTGGATGACTTGTTGCCAGCGGCTATTTCCATCCGCCTTCGGGAAGCTTTCAAGGAATTCGGCAGAAAGATGAAAGGTTACCGTACCAACGAGGCGGTGGTGGTGGCGGTGGAATCAAGGACAAGTTCTCCTGTACGCATCCCACGTGATCCGGAGAGCCTGGAGCATATCGATCTGAAAGGGCTCTATCCTTGCGGCGAAGGTGCGGGATATGCCGGCGGGATCGTAAGCGCGGCGATGGATGGACAGCGCGTGGCGGATCAAGTGGCGAAGGCCTATGCCATGCGCCACTGACGGGCGAACTCCATGCATAGTGCCGCCGCAGCGGTGGCCACGTTCAGGGACTCCGACCTGCCGCTGCCCGGAATGGCGATCGGCGTACAACCAAGCATGCGCACCGGTGCGGAAATACCGTGGGATTCACTGCCCAGTACCAGGACCGCCGGCCTGGCCAATTCCACTTCGAAAACGGGATCTCCCTCCATGGTGGCCATATACAACGTGGCCCCAAGATCCCGAAGCCGCACCAGCTCACCGGTGAGCTCCTGATAATGCACATCCACCCGGAAGATCGCGCCCATGCTCGCCTGCACGCATTTGGGGTTGAAGCTGTCCACACTGCCGGGGGTACAATACACGTTGTCGATACCGAACCAATCGGCGATGCGCAGCACGGTACCCAGATTGCCCGGATCATTTATACCGTCCAATGCGAGGATCAAGCCATGCCCTTTGATCTCCAGTGGCTGTAATGGCTCCGGCATGTGCACAACGGCCACCAATTCATTGCCGCTCTCCAACGTGCCGATCCGGTCCATCTCATGGCCGGGCAATACCTCCACCGCAGGATGATCGATCGTGGCCGCTGCAGCGGCGGTGGCGTAGATGCGTTCGATGCGTTGGCCGCTCGCAAGAAGTTCCTCCACCACCTTCCTGCCTTGCACCAGATAGCGCCGTTCCTCTTCCCGGTACTTCTTTTGCTGAAGGGCGCGCACCCGCTTCAGTTCCGATCTCGTGCTCAAAGGGCGGATATATTTGGCGCTGGACATCTCTGGCGATCCAGCAGGAGCGCAAAATAGCCAGCAGGCCGTTGCGGATCCCTACCCTCCATATACTTACCGGCCTGGTGGCGCTGGTGCTGTTCAGTGGCTGCGACCCCACGCGGCGCATACCCGAGGGCAAATACCTGCTGGACCAGAACCGTGTGCTGGTGGAGGGTGGCCGTGTACCGGCCTCGGAGCTGCAGCCCATCATTAAACAACGGCCGAACAAGGAGGTGCTTTGGATGCGCCTCTACCTATGGCTGCATAACATCCCCGATCCGGAAGCTGTGGCCCGTAAGCGGGAACGCAAGGATGCCAGACGGGACCGTAAGAATGCCGAACGGCTTGCGAAAGGGAAAGAACCGAAAGCATACCGCAGGACCACCGGCCAGTGGCTCAGGGAGGTGGTGGGCGAACCGCCCGTGCTGCTGGACAGTTCACAGATCCATCGCTCCGAGCAGCAGATGGAACTGTACCTGCGGAAGGAAGGCTATTTCCATGCGGTGGTGGCCGATACGGTTATCATAAAGGATAAAGTGTTGCAGAAGCGGCCCTCCGCTGTGGTGGAATACCATGTGAAGCCGGGCCCGGTATACCGCTACCGGCACATCACCTTCACGGTGGATGATCCATTGATCGAGCATTATGTGCGTGAAGATTGGCCGAACAGCCTGATCCGCAACGGTCGCCGGTTCGATGCCGATGATCTGGACCAGGAACGCACACGCATATCCGATCATCTACGCGAGCTGGGCTATCTGTTCTTTTCCCGTGATCTCGTTCGCTATGATGCGGATACCACGGTGGGCGATAAGCAGGTGGACATCATCCTGCGCCTCGAGCGTACACATGCCAGGGACAAGCACTTGCGGGGCACTCCGGAAGGCACCATCTACACGATCAAGGACATCATACTTTCCACCGCACAGGGATTCCGTGGTGGCCAGCAGGTAGTGCCGGATACGGCGCGTAGCCAGGGATACACGTTCACCTATGAAGGGCGGGCGCCTGATCACAAGCCGCAGGCGTTACTGAACGCGGTATTCCTGCACCCGGATCAACGTTTCCGGCAGAGCAATGCCGACAGGACCTACCGGAGACTTACGGGTCTGCGGGTATTCGACCGGGTGGAGATCACTTACGACACCACGGGAACCGGCGCTCCAGGTCTGGCCAACGTGAACATCGGGCTGCTGCCCGGGAGGGAACAAAGCGTATCCACCGAAGGCTTCATGACCAACCGAGGTGGTTTCCTTGGCACATCTGTTAGCCTGGGCTACCGCCACCGCAACCTATTCCGCAGCATGGGCCTGCTTACCGGACAGATATCGCTTGGATTGGAGGCGCAGCAAAGCTTTACCGGGCAGGGGGCCGCCAGTGAGGAACAGACCACCACCCAGTTGGGCCGCGATGCGTTGTTCAACACCATCGACATCGGCCCGGAGATCTCCCTCCGATTCCCGCAATTCCTGATCCCCTTCGTGCCAAGGGAAGCGTTCTCACGATCGGCGGTGCCCAGAACGGCCATCACCACGTTGTACAACTACCAGCAAAGGCCCGATTTCACCCGTACCCTGGCCAAGATGTCCTTCGGCTACGAATGGACGGAATCGAGGATCAGGACCTTCGGTATCTACCCGCTGGAAGTGAATGTGATCCGCATACCGCGCAAGTCCGCGGACTTTCAACGCTACCTACTTCAGGCCAACGATCCGGTACTCACCGACAGCTATACCGACCACTTGATCGCCGGCATGCGCGGGCTTATGACCATCAACACCCAGGAAAGAGGCATTCCCCGCAACGTGTTCTATTCGCGCACCATGGTGGAATGGGCTTACGGGGTACCGTTCCACCTGGGGGTGCAGGAGCGTGTGGATACGGCCGGCAACCGCTTCTTCACCTTCGCCGGGATCCGGTATGCCGAGTATGTGAAGGTGGATCAGGAATTCCGCTGGCGCCACACGATCCATGAACGCAGCAGCATGGCCTTCCGTCTCGGTGGTGGCATCGGCGTGCCCTATGGGAACCTGGGTGTGCTTCCCTTTGAAAGCAGCTTCTTCGTGGGTGGTGCGAATGGCCTTCGGGCATGGCGCGCACGCAGCGTGGGTCCCGGCTCCTTCAGCTCCCCTGTGCTGGCATTCGACAGGATCGGCGAGATCCGTTTGGAGGGCAACGCCGAATACCGCTTCGGCCTCATCGGCTTTCTGGAAGGCGCCCTCTTTGCCGATGTGGGCAACATCTGGAACATCCGGGAAGATCCCCGGAAACCCGGAAGCGGCTTCAGTGAGGAATTCCTCAGCGAACTGGCCGTAGGCACTGGTTTCGGGGCACGTTTCAACTTCGACTTCTTCCTTATCCGGTTCGATATCGGCTTGCAGACCAAGGATCCGGCTTTGCCGCGTGGAGAGCGCTGGCTCTTTCAACCGAAAGACCGTTACCTGCAACGCCTCACCGACCAGAATGCGGAAGTGATCCAGTACCGCCCTCAGTTCAATTTCAACCTGGGCATCGGTTATCCTTTCTGATCCCATCCACCAAACCGGCCAAGAGATGCGGGATCCCCTACCTTTGCCGTCCGCAATAAGCATACACATGGAAACCCTGAAGACCGGTAGAGTGGAGGAATTGCTAGGAACTGATGCCGAAGGCCTGCTGGGCCATGAATGCCGCACGATCAGCAAGAACGACCTGCACCTGCCCGGTCCGGATCATGTGGATCGTTGCTTCGCCCAAAGCGATCGCAGCCCTCAGGTGTTGCGCAGCTTGCAGGCACTTTATGGCAATGGCCGCCTGGCGAATACCGGCTACATGAGCATATTGCCAGTGGACCAGGGTATAGA
>JAEZCB010000204.1 GCA_023412755.1 Bacteroidota bacterium | reverse complement strand
TCAATGGCCTCACCATGCGCGATCGTCCTAACGATGTGGTGGTCGCCGTTAAGGTGGTGAAGAAGAAGGAGGATCCCGCAGCGGCAGCGGCCGCCGCTGGCGATAAAAAGGCCCCGGCCAAGAAGTGATCGCTGGCCGCCCTCCACGGAGGGGCCCATTCCAAAAGATCGTGAAAGCCTCTTTCGCAAATTGCGGAAGGGGCTTTTTCATGCTGTAGCGATGGGATACATCTTTGCGGACTGATGAAATACTTGATCGTAGGTTTGGGCAACCCCGGCCCGGAGTACCGGGATACCCGGCATAACATCGGTTTTCAGGTGCTGGACGCGCTGGCTGGAACAGCCGGCGTCACGCTCTCTCCCGCACGATATGCGGATCATGGAGAACTCCGCCACAAGGGTAGGACGTTCGTCCTGATCAAGCCATCCACCTTCATGAACCTGAGTGGGAAAGCCGTACGTTATTGGATGGATCAGGAGAATATACCCGCGGAGAGGATGCTGGTGATCACCGATGATCTTGCGCTGCCCTTCGGCGCCATACGGATCAAGCCCAAGGGAGGTGCCGGGGGGCACAATGGTCTCACGAGCATCATCGAGTTGCTTGCAACGGAAGGATTCCCGCGCTTGCGATTCGGCATTGGCAATGATTTTCCGAAGGGGAGGCAGAGCGAATACGTGCTTGGCCCGTGGAGCGAAGTGGAACGCAAAACGCTGAATGAACGTATCGAACTGGCCGGAAAGGCCGTGCTTCAATTCGGTCTTCTCGGCGTGGAGGCTGCTATGAACAACTTCAATAAGCGGTAGATCACCGCTTCACGCCCATCACCACTTGGAACCCGGGAAGGGTCATGGCCTTGAGGGGTTTAATGGGTCTGAGTCCGGCGGCTTTTTGCCAATCCTGAATGTCCTTCACGGACCATGAACCGGAGCGGCTGGTGAGTGAGAAATAGATCCCTGCCATCGCTCCGATCAGGCCACCTTCGCCCGGTCTTTCCTTCCGGATGGATTCGCCAATGGCATAGATACCATGAGGCTTCAATACACGAGCCACTCTTTTGGCCAGGGAGCGATTCTGCTCCGCGCTGAAGTGATGGGCCACATTGTTCATCAGCACAACGTCATACAAGCCCTCCCCGAGATCATCCTCTAGGGCATTGCCGGAAACATATTCGAGCACCCCCTCCTTGTCGTGTTGTTCACCGATCGCCTTGGCACTTGCCAATGCCTCCGGCAATTCCATGATGCGGCTCTTCAACCCGGGATTCTTCCGGCACACTGCTATGGAAGTAAGGCCGTGTGAACCACCGATCTCCAACATGTGTTGTGCGCCTTTCGGCACCGGGATCCTTCCACCCAGCTCCCCAGCGGCGTTCACGGATAGATCACGCATCGCTTCCTGGTAATCCACCCACATCTTATCCCCCTTCATCTTATGCAGGTCCAAGGGCTCGCCCGTACGGACATATTCCTCCAGGCGGCCAACCCATTCCCATTCCAGGTTCTGGAATCGCAGCTTTCCGATCAGGCTGGAATTGGAGTCCTTCAACAGCCATTTGTGATAGCGGGCACGCAATGAATAGGCGGTTCCGTCCCATTTCAGATATCCGTTGCCGACCAGTGCATTCAGCAGGTTTTCTGTCGCCTTGGGATCGGTGCCACAGATGCGGGCCACTTCCGCTGCCGTGCGCCGTTGCTTGCCCAACGCCTCAAAGACCCCAAGTTCCGCCGCGGCCTGTATGCACCTGGCCAGGGTGAAGCTTATATGCGTATCCACCAGCGGGGTGGGTGCAAGGTTCAATTTGAGAGCCAGCCATTCCAAAGGACCTTCGGGAACGATCTTGATCTTCATGAGGATGTTTCCTGAATGTGGCCACGATATTAGGTGAAGCACCAACTTGAGGTTCCACCCGAAGGGGTGAGGTACTCTGATCGAGTTGCTACCTTTGATCGATAATCCGCATACCTCACAATGTTATCCAAGAAGATCGAAGCGGCCTTGAATGGCCAGGTGGAAGTAGAGGCCCGCAGCAGCCAGGCCTATCTTGCCATGGCCTCATGGGCGGAGAATACCGGCCTTAGCGGTACAGCCGCTTTCCTTTACAGGCATGCCGATGAGGAGCGCATGCACATGCTCAAGCTCATCAAATTCATCAATGAAAGAGGAGGCCGTGCCGTGGTGCCGGCGTTGGATCAACCCCATACGGGCTTCAGTTCCATCACGGACATATTCCAGAGCTTATTGGACCACGAGACACGGGTCACTGAAGAGATCAATGGTGTGGTGGACCTGTGCCTCCAGGAAAAGGACTACACGACCCACAATTTCATGCAGTGGTATGTCAGTGAGCAGATCGAAGAAGAGGCCCTGGCCCGTACCCTGATCGATAAGCTTAACCTGATCGGGAATGACAAGGGAGGCCTCTACCTATTCGATCGCGATCTGCAGGATCTGGATACGAACGGCTGAAGATCTTCGTCAAAATAGACAGCCGACCGATCCGCAAAGCACCCTCCGGCACAAGGGATCTGGTCCAAAAGGTTCGCTGCATCAATAGCTCCGGATAGTTTCTGCGCATTCGCCGGGGGTTCGCGAGGACCCATACCCTTGAAACGGTCGCCATTGGAGTGGTGGCGGCATGCTTGCCGCAGGGTGGGAAATGCCTTGGCGCGCCACACAGTGGGTGGTATTGGCTACCCAATGGTAGGGAATGCCCGTTCCGGCCACATGCACCGTTCTCTCATGCCGTCCGGCCTTTTGTCACAAGGCTTTGATCTTCAGATCCCGCGCATTGGTGTGAACAGCGGAATGTTGACAGAAGAAAAGGAACGGAAGCGTAAGAGGGCCGCGCACCACAATACTTTGCCGTGGGTTGAGAAGATTCGGCATGGGATCGGAAAAGGGGTGGATCAAAACGAACCCCAGTGCAACGGTGGTGGGCCGATGGCAAAGGCTGTTGCTGCTTGTGCCCCTGTTCATTTTCGCCACCCTGCCGCAGCAGACCAGGGATGCCGAGAAGGACACCACCGCCATCCTGCAGGCGAACTACATCTACAACATCGCCAAGCTTGTGGAATGGCGGGATCCCCAGATGCGTACCGGCAACTTCATCATAGGGGTCATCGGCCATGTGAATCTCTACCAGGAACTCATCAAGCAATATTCCACGCGCACCATCGGGAAACAACCCATTGAAGTAAGGAAGCTGCCACGCACGGCGGAAGTGGAGCGCTGCCACATCCTTTTCGTTGGCCGCAGCGACATCGGCCTGCTGCCGGAGATCTACAAGCGCTTGGCCGAAGAACCCACCATGATCATCACTGAATACCAGGGAGCCCTGGAGGATGGCGCGGTGGTGAATTTCGTGAAGGTGGACAACCTGCTGAAATATGAATTGAACATGGGGAACGCCACCAAGCGGGGTCTGGTGGTGGGTTCCACATTAAAGAACCTCGCACACCGGGTGGAGGAATGATCGCACGCATCTCCATAGCATTACTGATGTTCCTGCCCTGGTTCGCCCATGGGCAGAGCGAGGCTTTGGTGGAGGCCTACCGCAGCTACCAAGGCGGTGATCTGGCGAAGGCGAAGGAGCTGGTGGATAAGGCGGTAATGTCAGAAACACATGCGCGGGATCCGGAAGCATGGCTGTTGAAGGGCTTTATCTGCAAGGACCGGTACAAGGCCAAGGCCTCCGATCCGCAGGCTGAGAGCTTGCGCCAGGAGGCGCTTGAAAGCCTGCACAACAGCATCTTGTACGACGAGAAGGCCGAGTTCTACGAGAATGCCAAACAGGCCTATGATTTCCTTACCCGCTCATACTACAATGACGCTGCCCGGGCGTTGAACGCCATGGATGGCGAGGCCGCGATACAGGCATTCGAGGCCTACACAGATCACGTGCTGAAGCTTGATACCACTGCCGATCTGCGCACACGAAGGGTGGAGTTCAACAACGCGCTGGGCACCGTTTACGCCAAGGAGTTCAACAGTGACCGCACGCGCGAGGGGAGCTTTGACAAAGCCGTGCGCGCATTCCAACGCGTGTTGGAACTCGATCCGGAGAACTATGGGGCCAATTACAACCTTGCCACACTCTACTACAACCGCGGCGTGTTCAAGATCCGGGGGATCGGCGCTGACGATGACATCCCGACTATCCAGCAGATCCAGGAAGTAGGCCGGGAGTTTTTCCAACTGGCGCTGCCTTACATGCTCAAAGCACACGATATGAACCCCAACCGAAGGGAAACATTGATCGGGCTGGAGGGCATCTATTACAGCTTGCAGGACCAGGAGAACTCCGATCGCTACCGGATGCTCTTTGAAGAGCTACCTCCGCAGGAACCAGATCGATAGCACGGCGCCATGGCGATCCGTATGACCATCGCACGCAAGATCGGGATGGGCTTTGGCCTGTTCATCTTCTTCGCTTTGCTGGTGGTATTCCTCACCAACCGCACGCTGGAGCGCAGCCGGGAGATCAATGATCAGATCAACCAGGTGTACTCGCCATCGGTGGACGCTTTGGTGCGGCTGCGGAACCTTACCCTCAACGCGCACATGCTCATCAAACACTGGGCGCTCCTGGAGAGCCGGGCGGATGCTCCGGAAAAATCGGCCCTGGTGGAATTGACGAATCAGGAGTTGCCTGGGTTGCTGGACCGTATAGACACACTCATGGGCAGCTGGGACCATGAAGAGGTGGCGCTCATGAACGGCATCGGTGCGGAGATGGATGCCATGTTCTCCATGCATGAGCGCATCAAGCAGATGCTGCCCTCCCTGGAAAGCTACAGCGATCCATTCATCCACATGGAACGCAACGATATGGCAGAGGAGGGCGGACCGCTTGATCAGCAGCACCAACGGGTGCTGGATGAGCTGGATCGACTGCTGCGGTTGCAGGAGAGCAAGCGTCAGGAACTCGGCGGAGGTATGATCCGCAGCTTCGATTCGCTGAAGTTCTTCGTGCTGTACATGGGTATCGCGCTGGTGGTCATCGGCGTTTTGGTGGCCCTGTTCATCGTCAAGGGGATCGTGACCCCCGTGCAGCGCCTGCGCAGTGTGCTGCTTAGCCTTGGCCGTGGTGTGTTCCCGCGTACCCGTGTGCGTACCACCAATGATGAGATCGGCGACATGAGCAAGGCCTTGTCATCCTTGGTGGAAGGTCTGCGCCGGACCACGGACTTCAGCCATGCCGTGGCCGCAGGCGATTTCGCGGCGGACTACCAGCCGCTAAGTGAAGAAGATGTGCTTGGCCATGCTTTGCTGAAGATGCGCGACGAGCTGGGCCAAAGGGAACGCATCCTGGAGATGAAGGTGATGGAACGCACGGAAGAGGTGGTGCGCCAGAAGGAGGAGGTGGAAAGGCAGAGCCGGAAAGTGGTGGAACTCTACAAGAATGTCACGGACAGCATCCGCTATGCGAAAAGACTGCAGGAATCCATTCTTCCTCCGGATAGGCGGCTCAAGGAACTGCTGCCGGATTCATTCGTTTACTACAGACCCAAGGATATCGTAAGCGGCGATTTCTATTGGATCGAAAAAGTGGAGGACAAGGTGGTGTTCGCCGCCGTGGATTGTACGGGCCATGGTGTTCCCGGTGCGTTCATGAGCCTTATTGGCCACAATGGCCTGAACCAGGCAGTGAAGGAGCGGGGCAGGTCACGCCCATCCGAAGTGTTGAAGGATCTGAACAAGATCGCGTACGACGCCTTGCATAAGGACAGGGAGCAGTACCTGGTGCGCGATGGCATGGATATGGCCCTTTGCGCACTCGATCCGCGCAAGAAGGTATTGGAGTATGCTGGCGCGAATTGCCCGCTGTATATCGTGCGCAGGGGGCAGGTGATGATGTTCTCGCCGGACAAGAACGCGATCGGCAGCTTCGACCTCAACGGCAAGGGATTCACCGACCACCGCATCCAGCTAGAACCGGGCGATATGGTCTATATTTTCTCTGATGGCTATGCCGATCAATTCGGTGGTGAAAAGGGGAAGAAGTTCCTGTACAGGCGATTCCGGGATCTGCTGTTGGAGATCAGCGGCAAGCCCGTGGAGGAGCAGCGGGAGGCCCTGCAGGAAGCATTCAACCGATGGCGCGGTGGCCACGAGCAGGTGGACGATATCCTGGTGATGGGCATGCGTGCCTGACACGCGCGCCATGGTCGCCAAGCCCAATGGGCATGGTGCAGGGCCTGATCGGTACGTGAACTCCTGCCGCTTTACTGGAATGTCCAGCCTCCGCCGGTAGCGATATCGCGCGGATTCATGCACATCACCGGGATCATGGCCTCATTGGTGATGATCTCCTGTTCATAGGGCACGCCCAACACACCGAAGATGTTCCCTTGGGCCAGGTTCATGATCGCGATCAGATCGGCATCCACATTCACCGCATGCCGTATCACAGCCTTCACAAAATCGCCACTGTCCTCGTTGGAGATCGTGGCATCGTGGGTTATTCCGCGCTCATCCAGGAATTGGTTGGCGAAGCGGATATGGTTCTGCAACTGTTTGTGCAGGAATTCATCCGTCTCCTTGGGCGTGATCAGATGCACTTTGCTGTTGAAGGCCTTCGCCATATCCGCCACCAGGGTCAGTTTCTGGCGGGTCTCCTTGTGGAGGTCCAATGGCACCACAATGGAATCATAGCCACCTTCCTTGATCATGCGCTCCTGTACCACGATGAAGGGGACCTTGGAGTTGGTGATCACCCTAAGCGCCCGGCTGCCTGTGAGGAATTGCATACCGCGCATGCCATGGGTGCCCATCACGATCAGGTCCGCGTTGATCTCCGAGGCGGTATCCCCGATATCATCGAAGATCGATCCGATACGCACCAGCTCCCGCACCTCCACCTTCTCACTCCACTTTTTGGCCCGCTGGATCTCCAGCTGCAGCTTCCGCCGGGCGTCGGCCACCTCATTCTTTCCAGGCACCACGTGCAGCAGGTGGACCACCGCGCCGGTATGCTCGGCGAGCTTCATGGCGTGGTTCATGGCACAGTCTGCCACCTTAGTGAAATCCGTTGGAACGAGGATGGTGTTGTTGGCGCTCATTTGGTTCTGATCCCTTCAGGCTTCGGTTCAAAAAGCGGCTAAAGATAGAAGAAACGTATAGCGATAGGGGAACAGGGATGAAGACCAACAAGCATACAGCAAACGTTTGTAAACGCTTGTAAATGACTACTGGCCGGATCGAGAAAAGGGGCATCCGCTGCTTTGCACCGCTGGACAGGACCTCCAATAAGACAAAGGAACACCAGCCGCATCAAGAGAAAGGCACATGAACACGAGCATAAAGAACAAGGTGCAGCTGATCGGGCTGCTTGGCCAGGACCCCGAGTTGAAGAGCATAGGTAAGGACCAGCAGCTGCTGAGGTTGCGCCTTGCTACCAACGAACGCTACAAAGGCACCGATGGTGAGTGGAAGAGCGACACGCAGTGGCACGCGGTGGTGGTTTGGGGCAAGCAGGCGGAAAAATTGGCCAGGGAAGTCTCCAAAGGCAGCGGATTGATGGTGGAAGGGCGTCTGGTACACCGTAAGTATGAGACCAAGACAGGGGAGACCCGCTTCAGTACAGAGGTTGTCTTGAATGATTACCAGTTGATCGGGAAAGTGGAGAGACCGGAGCAGAGGGATCTTTGATCCCTGCTGTGTAGTGGCGATGGGCGGCAGTAGGTTCCGTCCATCGCCCACACACGTCTACTCCTTCACGAAGAGAGAGTTCGAACGTTGCCCATCCTGCGTCAGTTGAAGCACGAATAGGCCCTGCGGGAGGGATGAAACATCCAGTGGAACCTCCCCCTGCATATATACCCGCTCTTCATGGACAACGCGGCCGGAAGGATCGGTGATGGTGACCCAAGCTGGGCCCTCCATTCCACTGGATAAGGTGATCATTCCCGTGGTCGGGGACGGCCAGAGCTTTAATGTGACCGTGCCAAGCTCGGCCACTGAGGCCAGATTTCCGCCGATAACGACCTGCTCGCATTCCACAGCCGTACAGGTGTCCGTGACCAATGGCCCCCAGAGATCCACAGTGGCACAGACATCGAAAGTATTTCCCCACCAAGGCTCGTACACATGGACAACCAGTTCACCTGTGGCGGTGTTGCCATCTCCGAGATCCCAAGTCAGTTCGGAATCCTGGCCAGAAGTAATGGAAGTATCCGCAAGAACCAGCAGGGACTCATAAGTGAAGTGCATGAAACCGGGTTGCAGCAGCGTCTCGCATTCCACGCCGTAAGGTCCCAGGTAGAGCCATTTACAAACGGTGGTTGAACAGGACAGGGGGGCGGTCACCGTAAGGCAGATCTTATGCGGCCCCGGCCCATCGAAAGTATGGCTTGGGGAGATGGAAGTGGTGGCCGATCCTGGACCGAGCTGCCAGCTTACCGTGGTCTCCAAGCCCACATCGGGCGTGGTGTTCTCAAAGGTTATTGTGCTCCCGTTGATCTCGGAAATGGAGAAGTCTGGTTCAAGCAGGAGACAGGAAGGGTCCTGCACTATCCGCACGAACCGGCAGGTGGCTGCCACACAAGGCAGCTGGGTCGAAAGGTCGAAGGCGTGTACTGTGAGGCATACAGGGATCTCCATGGGCTCCGGATAGGTCACTTGAACGGAGTTTCCGGAAGCCTCCATGATCTGATCGGTGAAGAAGGTCCATTGGTGATCCAGCCCGATCACACCTGCGCTATCCACCACCGCCTCGAACTCATGGACCAGGTCACCCAAAGGGGTCACGGTCAGGTCCACGACCAGGTTCTCTCCACAGCCCTGATAGGTGCCACCTCCTTTGGGTCCCCCGGCGCCATGGAGTTCCTGAGCCATCTGGGCATGGTGGATCAACAGAAAAAGCAGGATCAGCGATCCACGGAAATTTCGGAGCATGTAGAGCGTTTGGTGGTGAATTGGTGTACCAGGCGAAGTTGCAGCCCGAGGCGGGTGGGGGAGGTCCAGGCATCTGCTGTTGTTCCCAACGGAGCAAGTCCGCGCATGTAGGCCGCGCCCAGCCACAACTGCCAGTTCTCATGGAAGGAATGACCCAGACCGGCGCCAACGGTACCAAGGAGCAATAGCGGATGTCTCCTGCGAAGTTCGTGAGCGCTCAAGGAGCGCACGGTGAGCAATGCCTCTGGGTCCAGCACAAGTGAATGGTCCTGATGTATCTGGGTGTATTCCAAGGCGAAACCGGCCCGGATGGCATAGTGGATAGGCCCGATCCTGCGTTGGTATGAACCTGTTACAGGTATCCGGTACACATGGCGGCGATCCGTTCCATTGTAGCGTGCTTCGGTCACATGGACATGCTCAACAGTATCCATTTCATTGGCGAACACCTGCTGGTCCAGCGTTACCAACCAGGTCACTACTTCCTGGCTCACCTGGCTCCTTTTCTCGGTGAACGCGAACTGCTGTTCGGACCGCTCGTGGAAGAGACCCGCGGACAACCCCCAGCCAGAGCGCCATTCACGGCCCAGCTCCAGCCCCAGACCCCATGTGGTGTTGTTCGCCTCCGTACCATTCAGCGCGGTAACAAGAGCCTGGTCCTCACCCTGCCAATCGCGCTTCACATCATAAAGCCCCACCACGCCGGATATATTCCATTCCCCATGCGGTAGCACGTATTCCGCGCATGCTGGCGGTGCAGAAGCGGGTATGGGTCCACGTACTATGGCAAGCTGGGGGAGCAAGGGCCGCAGTGTGATCACGTTCTCAGGCATGGAGCGCTCCGTCATATCCGTCGCAAATGGATCCGGCAAAAGCAGCTTGGGATCGGATGAAGCAAGGGCTTCATCCGGCGTTGTGTTGATGCGAGGAGCATGCTCCGATGTAGCAGTCACCCTTCCCAATGAAGAAGCCATGCTGAATGCGCTCATTGCCTCGGTCTCTTCATGGATCACATCCTTTGGAATGGTCGCGGGGGCCTTTTCTGAAAGAGTGGCCGGAGCGGCTCGCATGGTCGTGATCGGTGGTGCCAACGCCTCTGTGGTCTCTGCAAGGACAACCTGTTCGCTCGCCAAGCGATCGCCCTTTGGCAACAAAGCGTAGCCACCGATGCCCAGTAAAGGCACAATGAGGAGTAGCAGGCCATTCATCCGGAACCATGGCGGTAGCCTTCTTTTGGGCCGGCGTCCAACACGGATCCCCTCCCACACGGATGGTGGCGGTGTCGCCTCCGCTTCGTGCAAAGCGTTGCGGAAGAGTTCGTCAATGGGATGATCCGGTCGCATTGGCTTGAATTCGTTGTTGTTCCAGCTTCACTTGTAACATCTTTCTCGCTTTTGCAAGTTGGCTCCGGCTGGTGCTTTCGCCGCATCCCAGCATTTGGGCTATTTCAGCATGATCATATCCCTCTATCGCATACAGGTTGAATACCATGCGGTATCCTGGAGGCAGGGCCGATACCATGGCCAGCAACTCCTGCTCCCCAAGATCCTCCACGGCCTGTGGTGCCACATGCGTTTCCGGCAGGTGTTCCATCCCGAAACGTTCCATCTGGAAGGCTCGCCGCCTATAGTGGTTGATCGCCGTATGTACCATGATCCTTCTGATCCAACCCTCCAGAGAACCCTCCATTCTGAATCCCTTCAACTTTTCGAATACCCGGATGAAGCCTTCCTGCAGCATGTCCTGCGCCTCCAGCTCATGCCGGGCATAACGCAGGCATAGTGCATACATGCGCCGGGAATACCGCGTGTACAGTTCTTCCTGACAGCGGCGGTCCTCACGCAGGCAGCCCTGCACAAGCTCACGTTCATTCGGCACACTCAATCCGAAAGGCCCTTTCAAGACCATAGACAAGCATTCCCCGGAGAACGCTGCCTATGGTGGCAGGCATTGGAAAGGTAACCGATCGGATGGCCGTTGAGCATCAGCAGCTTCAGTATAGAGCGTAGGTCACCAAACAAACGACAGCAAACGGCTATAAACGCCTGTAAACGCCTACTGGCCGGATGCCGCCGAACGTCACCGGAAGATTTGCCACCGGAATTCGGGATCAGCTCCGGTTCCATTGAACGAAAGCACAACCCTAACGAAAACGAGACACCATGAACACGCTGAAGAACAAAGTGAGCCTGATCGGTAACCTGGGATTCGACCCTGAGATCCGCGAAGTGGCGAAAGGACGGAAAGTGGCCCGGTTCACCGTGGCTACCAACGACAGTTACCGCAACGCCAACGGTGAACGCGTCACGGATACACAGTGGCACACCATAGTATGCTGGGGCCGTACTGCCGAGGCAGCGGGCAAAGTGCTGCGCAAAGGTTCTCCGGTGGCTCTCGAGGGCCGCCTGGTGCACCGCAGCTACGAGACCAAGGAAGGAGGGAAGCGCTACGTGACCGAGGTGGTGATGAGCGATTTCCAGATCCTGCCCAGCGGCAAGAGTGAAGCGGCTGTCGCCTGAGGCAACAGCATGGGTAGAAGGGGGTGGTCCTTGGAAGGATCGCCCCTTTTTTTGTGTCGGGGCTGATCAAGATCGCATTACGTTAGGCGCTCTGAACCGAACAGATGACATCAGATCATACAGCAGAGGCAGTGCCAGCAGGGCCCTACGGGGTCAACGCGCTCGGTAAGGTGATCATCGCCTTCGTCATAGCCGGCCTCGCAATTGTGGTGCAACAGGTGCTCACCTTTGTGATCTCTGTTTCACGGTTCGCCCGGCAGTATGATTCCTTCGAAGTAAAGGGAGGAATGATCACGGTGAATGACGACCGCCAGCTTTCCTTGATGGAGATCCCGCTCGCCGGACCAGGTCTGCTGTGGGGTTCAGTGGCCGGCTCACTCATCATCCTGGTCGCAGGCTACTTCCTAGGCAGTAGAAGTTGGCGTAGGCTGGGTTTTTCCGGTTTTACCCTGCGTGCCTGGCTGCCATGGCTGGGCGCGTTCTTCCTGTTCGGTATGGTGGCCCATTACCTGGAAAGGCATTTTCCCGAGTTCCGCAGTGAGGATATGGAGACCATGATCCGCGCAAGCCTTTCGAGTCCGGTAATGGTGTTCCTTGGCATTGGCATCCTGGCGCCCATCTTTGAGGAGTTGGTTTTCCGTGGTCTGCTTTTCGAGCATATCGCAAACTTGTGGGGTGGTATGGTGGCCGTGATCATCACCGCGCTGATCTTCACGGTGATCCACCTTCAATATAATGCGTACATACTCTCCGCGCTGGTGATACTGGCTTTCATCCTTGGCATGATGCGGTTGCGTACCGGATCCATCTGGCCGTCCACGATCATCCACGTGGTGAACAATTGCATGAGCGTATGGCTGATCATGTCTGAAACATGACCACCATCACAGGTCACGTGGCGCACGCCCGGATCACTCGAATTTCTCCGGCCGCATCTGCGGAAAGAGCAGCACCTCCTGGATCGCGGGATTGTCCGTGAGTAGCATCACCAGGCGGTCCATTCCGATGCCGATGCCGCTTGTCGGAGGCATGCCGTATTCCAACGCCCGCAGAAAATCCTGATCGATGAACATCGCTTCATCATCGCCGCGTTCCTGTAGTTTCATTTGTTCCTCAAAACGATCGCGCTGGTCGATGGGGTCGTTCAGCTCACTGTACGCGTTGGCCACCTCGAAACCAGCGATGAACAATTCGAAGCGTTCCGTGAGCCGTGGATCTTCGCGATGCTTCTTGCAAAGCGGGCTCATCTCCGTGGGGAAGTCCGTGACGTAGGTTGGCTGTATCAACTCCGGTTGCACCAGTGCGCTGAACAATTCATCGATGAGCTTGCCCTTGCCCATGGCCGATGTGATGGGAATATCGTGCTTCAGGCACAGTTCGCCCAGCGCCCGTTCATCCATCTCCATCACATCCTTGCCCGTCTTCGCTGCGATGGAACCTGTCATGCTGATCCGTTTGAATGGGCCTTGGAAGGAGAGCTCCCTTCCCTGGAAGGTGGTGAATGGCGAACCATTTGCCGCACGCGCGACCTCGGTGAACACACCCTCTATGAAATCCATCATCCACTGGTAGTCCTTATACGCCACGTACAATTCCATCACCGTGAATTCGGGATTATGGGTGCGGTCCATGCCCTCGTTGCGGAAATTCCGGCTGAATTCGAACACGCCATCGAACCCGCCAACGAGCAGCCGCTTCAAATAAAGCTCGTTCGCGATCCGCAGGTAATAGGGCACATCCAGGGCATTGTGGTGTGTGATGAACGGGCGGGCCGCAGCACCACCGGGTATGGCCTGTAGCACGGGCGTATCCACCTCGATGTAACCTGCCTTCTGGAAGGACGAGCGCATGGCATCGAAGATCCTTGTGCGCTTCAGGAAGGTCTCCTTCACATGTGGGTTCACGATCAGGTCCACATAACGCATGCGGTAGCGCAATTCCGGATCGGTGAACGCATCGTGCACGTTGCCCTGCTCGTCCGTCTTTACTACAGGCATGGGTCGCAACGCCTTGCTGAGAACGGTGAGCTTCTTAACATGCAGGGTGATCTCGCCCGTGCGTGTCTTGAATACGAAGCCCTCCACCCCGATGAAGTCGCCCAGATGCAGCAGGTGTTTCCACACCTCATCATACATGGTCTTGTCTTCGGCCGAAGTGATCTCGTCCCGTGCGATGTAGATCTGCTGATCACCGGTATGGTCGCGCAACACGGCGAAGCTGGCCTTGCCCATGAGGCGCACGCTCATTATCCTTCCCGCTATGGAGATGATCGGCGTAGGGGCATCGCCGGCCTTGGTGGCCGGTTCGCTGGAGAGGCCCGCCGGATGATCGGGCGGATCCACCCAGCGCTCCTTGATCTCACGGGCGGTGCTGGTCACCTTGAACTCCGCGGCAGGGTAGGGTTCAATGCCTAGGGCGCGAAGCTTCTGGAGCGCTTCCCGGCGCACCACTTCCTGATCGGATAGTGTATGGGACATGGACAGGCTATGGAAAAATGGAGCGCGAAGATACTCGGGTGCCTTCAGGTTGCCCTGTTGAAGCATACCGGCGCACTTTGGCATACCTGTGGATGCCTCTATTTGGTATTAACTTGGAAAGACCATGTATTCCCGCAACATATCCATAGCATTCATCCTATTTGCTGTGCTGCTCGTAGCTTGCGATGCACAACGCACTTCCGCTTCTCGTGCCCGTACTCTCGCAAGTGTGGGGTTACCCTTCCCGGAATTCTCAGGCACCACCCTTGAAGGTTCCACGGTGGACAATGGCATTTTCCGGAACAAAGTGACGCTGGTGAGCGCTTGGCGCATCGGTTGCGAATGGTCGTTGGTGGAGATAGCCGAGTACAATCACCTGTATGATTCCATCCGTGATCCGCGGTTCCAAATGATCTCCATGGCGCCCCAGGACCGCAATGATCTGCGCGGGCACTATGACAAATACGGATCGGCCGACATCGGGGGCGAGGACAGGGTGATGCCCGTGGTGCCGCACTATCCAGTAGTACCCATGTGTGTGGAAGGTTCCACGTCGGCCGCCGCACCGGGCGATGGCCGATGCACCGCGCTGGAGGAATTGGTCGGTGCGGAAATGTACCCCATCACCTTCGTGGTCGGACCAGATGGTGTGATCCGGCACCGGCACGATGGGCTTATGGTGGATCCTGAAACATTGAAGCCGGATCTTTCGGAATTCAAGCGGGAGTTGGATTCGTTGCTCACGGTGTTGTGAACCCAAGGCGATCACCGCCGATCACCACAACTGCCGCCGTGTTGAAGCAACCGCGGTACGCGGGCCTACTTTTGTGCCTGTACACTTACTACAATGGAACAACTTATCGCATCATTTCCCCGCCAATTGAAGGAAGCTTTGGAGATCGGCCGCAAGGCACAACTCCGGCCACCTGGAGGGCCTTATGCCAATGTCGTCATCACCGGCCTTGGAGGTAGTGGTATTGGCGGCCGGATCGCATCGCAGCTCGTGCACAAGGAAGCAAGGTGCCCCATAGAGACATACAACAACTACTACCTGCCCGGCTACGTCGACCACAAGAGCCTGGTGATCGCGTGCAGCTATAGCGGCAATACGGAGGAAACGCTCGCCGCCATGGAACAGGCTCTGGCCAAGGGTTCCCGCGTGGTGGTGATCACCAGCGGAGGCCAGATGCTGGAAATTGCCAAGCAGAAGGGGTTGGATCATATCGTGATACCAGGTGGAAATCCGCCGCGCACCATGCTCGCCTATTCCCTTGTGCAGCAGTTCTATGTGCTGCATCACTTCGGCATCATCGGCAATGGTTTCGAAGGGGCGATCAAGAATGCTGCGGCCATGCTGGAGGAGGAGAAGGAGGATATCAAGAAAAAAGCGAAGGAGCTCACATCCGCACTTGTGGGCAGGCGCCTTGTGATCTACAGCGAAGCCAATACCGAGGCGGTCGCAATTCGTTTCCGCCAGCAGGTGAATGAGAACAGCAAGGAGCTATGCTGGCACCACGCCATTCCTGAAATGAACCACAATGAACTGGTTGGCTGGGCTGGCGGCCGCGATGATATCGCCGTGGTGCTCTTCCGGCACAAAACGGATCATGAACGCACACAGATCCGCATGGGGATCAATAAGGATGTGTTCTCCAAATACACGCCAAATGTGCATGAAGTATGGAGCAAAGGCGATACGGCCTTTGCGCGCCAGCTTTACCTGATCAATCTCGGAGACTGGGTGAGCTTCTATTGGGCGGAGGCCAAGAAAGTGGATCCCAGCGAGATCGAGGTGATCAACATGTTAAAAGGGAAGCTGGCCGAGGTGAAGTAGGCCAATGGCCTATGG
>JAEZCB010000184.1 GCA_023412755.1 Bacteroidota bacterium | reverse complement strand
CCTATACGCTCATGGTCACCACCAGCGGCGGTTGCAGCAATTCAACCACCGTGGTCGTGACCCAGGCACTGGTTCCTGAGATCGTGGTGGAGGGTGATTGCGATTCCCCAGGGGCAGGCTGGGCCTCTGTAGAGGTGCTCTCCGATGGTGTACACCAGTACTTCTGGTCCACCGAAGAAACAACCGCCAGCATCACCGGTCTTTCCACGGGTACCTACACCGTTACTGTAGTGGATGAGAACCAATGTTCCACCACCGGTGAGGTGAGCCTGGAGTGTCCGGACGCCTGCGATATCGGCATCATGGTGGAATGGGGTTGTCTTGGCGATGAGAATGGTTGGGCCGCCCTGGAAAGCGTTACCGGCGCCACCAACCCGGTCTCCATTCTCTGGAGCACAGGTGATGTGGTGCAGTTCATCTATGGTCTGCCAAGCGGCGATCATTGGGTGATGGTGACCGATGCCAACGGATGCTGGGAGAAGGTGGAATTCACCATCGATTGCGAGAAGCCCTGCGACATGGAACTCATGGTGGAATGGGGCTGTATCGGTGAGAGTAATGGCTGGGCCGCATTGGAAGGGGTTACCGGCGCCACCGATCCCGTATCCATACTCTGGAGCACCGGCGAGACAAGCCAGTACGTGGACGGACTGCCCAGCGGAGATCATTGGGTGATGGTCACCGATGCCAATGGTTGCTGGGAGAAGGTGGAGTTCACCGTGGATTGCGAGAAGGATTGCGAGGTGGAAGTGATGGTAGAGTGGGGCTGTCTTGCTGAGAGCAACGGCTGGGCCGCATTGGAAAGCGTTACTGGTGCCACCAACCCGGTATCCATACTCTGGAGCACCGGTGAGACCGTGCAGTTCATTCATGGTCTGCCGAGCGGCGATCATTGGGTGATGGTGACCGACGCCAATGGTTGCTGGAATAAGGTGGAGTTCACCGTGGATTGCGAGAAGGATTGTGAGCTCGCATTGGAGATCGCTTCCGGCTGTGCCGATGGTGCCGGCTGGGCCGAGATCACCGACGTTACCGGAGCTACCGCCCCCGTATCGATCCTATGGAGCACCGGTGCCACCAGTGCTTTCATCAGTGGCCTGCCAGCTGGCGATCATTGGGTGATGGTAACGGATGCCGAGGAATGCTGGGTGAAGGAGGAGTTCACCATTGACTGCGTTCCCGAAGTGTGCCAGCTGCGTACCCAAACGCAAGGTGGCTACGGCGCACCGCCGAATGGCAATAACCCTGGAGTGTATGTGCACGCCAATTTCGCTGCTGCGTTCCCTGGGGGATTGGAGATCGGTTGTGTGAACAAGCTGCGCCTCACCAGTGCGCAGGCCGTGACCAACTACCTCCCTGCTGGCGGGCCTCCGGCCATGCTTCCTGCAGGCACCATGGTGAACCCATCCAGCTACGGCAACGTTCTCGCCGCACAGTTGGTGGCCGCCAAGTTGAGCGTAGGGTTCGATGCCTATGATCCGGATTTCGGTGCTGCCGGCACATTGTTGGGCAATACCTACATCACCAGCGGCATGTTCGCAGGTTGGACCGTGTCCGGAGTGATCGAAGCGGCTGATGCCTACATCGGTGGATGCGCGAGTACCTATACCGCATCGCAGTTCAATGCCGTACTCACCGCCATCAATGAGAATTTCGTGGATGGCACCAACAACAATGGTTTCCTGGCTTGCGCTCCGTTGAACGCCTCCATTTCCACGCCTGCCTTCTCCATGGGTGCGGCGGATGTGCTGGAAGTGTTCCCGAATCCGGCCACGGAGAAGTTCACCACCAAGATCACCTTGGGTGAGGCAGGGCAGGTTTCTGTGGACATGTGGGATCTCACCGGCCGTAGGGTGATGGATCTGGGTGTGTTCAACGCGGAAGCTGGCGAAGTGCGAACCTTCTCATCAGATGCCACCACTTTGCTCCCTGGAACATACATCGTGCATGTACAGCGGGGTGATGAACGGACCACCCAGCGTATAGTGATCGCGCGTTGATCGCAGGAACTTGTGATGGAAAGGCCGTCCCTCCCGGGGCGGCCTTTCTTTTTTTAGCGCCGGTTTGGCAGCACCGTTGCAATTGTCCGTCAAACACCTACCTTGCCGCTCCTAAAACAATACCCAGCAAGTTCATGACAAGTGGCAAAGTGAAATTCTTCAATGCCGAGAAAGGCTACGGATTCATTGTTCCCGATCAGGGGGGCAAGGAAGTGTTCGTGCATAAGACCGGTACCACCGAATCCCTGTGGGAAGGTGATGCCGTGACCTATGAGGTAGAAGAGGGACCAAAAGGTCTCAACGCAGTGAATGTGAAAAAGGTCGGCTGAGGTTCCTGCCTCGGATCAAATGCTATGAAGAAGCCGGTCCTGTAGGGCCGGCTTCTTCGGTTCCATGGGTTCCTTTGGGGTCAATCGTATCTGCGGGTATCCCGTGGTGAGGTATCACGTTGTTCCGCTATGGGCTGCAGGCTGTAATCGTATTCCACATACATGCGGCCCGTGCGTTCGGAGAAATCCATTTTCCCCACTGGCCCGCTGAATTGGTGCTCTTCTGGAGCTGATTCCATCAACACCTCGAAATTGATGGGGCGGGTGCCCTTCCTCGTATATGGCCTAACAGCATGGTGTGCATCGATCTCAACGGTCTTATTGATCGATCCCGGTTGCTCGAATACGAAGTGGTAGACCTGGTCTGCTGGTAACTTCACCTTGAACCGTGGATGGCGCTTTTGTTTCTGCCACACGGTGTCGCCTTCCAGCGTCACAACAGACATCTTTACCGCTTCTCTGTTCTCCTCCGGGGCGTTCACATCTCCGAAGATCTTGACCTGTTGTGCATGCAGGCCACTACTACCGAGCAGCCCTAGCGCCACTGTCAAGGCCAACTGTTTGATGGTTCCGTTTTCCATGGTTCCAATACTTTGTTGGGGTGGTTCAGGCCCCGTTCCATTCTGCTGTTGGTCAAGATGCAAGCCTTATTCCGTGACCGCCGGTACTGAATGAATTGGCGAAGTGGAGTATCTTGAAATACAGTGGATTGTAATATTATTCACAGGCCACCGATGAGCCGATGTTGTTCTTTGTCTGGGGATTATTCCAGCCGATCTCCACAACAAAGCATGCAGTGGATCCCACGTGGATATATTGGTACATGCGAGCGTGGAAACTTCCCCCAATGGCCAAAGTGTACGAGGCTTTGGGTGCGATCGGGGACGAACGGGTTGAAATTGCTGGGGAATACACGGCCAAGGTCCGATCCTCAGGCGGTGATCGCACCTATACGGTGAAGTGGAATGATGAGCGCACGGATCTCCGTTCGGATGACAATGCCTCCAAGTGGCACAAGACCATCGGCTATCCGATCATCGCCGTGATGCTCAAGTTGGGCATGTTCACCTATGATGCACACTGCGCATACATGCTGCGCGGTATCCCTTGGAAACGCTTGAATGATGAGGCCAGCCGCAATTATGACAAAGTGATCGCGGATGTGCTGGACGAACTGCGGGCAAGGGGAGAGGATGTTGCCCGGCTGGAACGGGAGGTGGAAAGCATCTATCAGCAATTGTGCAGATCGGTACCACCGATCCATCCTTCTGCTGGGCGATCCACCATCAATTCAGGATAGGCGAGTTCCTCACACGCGGCAGGCACATTGCCCAAGGCATTCCTGCCTCTTATCCGGCCCACGGTATGGGCTTCCATGGCCGCTGCGGGATAAGGCCGCACCAGATCCTTGATCCGTTGCACATCCAATTCATCCTTCACTGGTGCGAGCCACGCATCCACTAATTCATCCGGCAGGATCAATGGCATGCGTGGTCCTTCTGTAAGCTTCGGGTTATTGTGGATGCGGGCCATAAGTCCGTTGGCCTGGCTGGTAACGATGGCGAAGGTCCGCTCCATTTCACCGGTCTCCCGGTCCACCCATTCCTCCCACAAACCTGCTACAGCAAAGGGTTCCTTATCCTTCATGCGGATGAAATAAGGATACGTGCGGCCACCGGCATGGTGGTGCTCATAGAACCCATCCAGATATAGCACACATCGTTTCTTCTTCGCTGAGTTGCGGAAGGCGGGCTTGTCGAAGATCGTCTCGCCGCGCGCGTTCAAGGTCTGGTCCTGGAGCTTTTTGGCCTGCGCCCTGTCCTTCACCCATAAGGGTATCAATCCCCAGGTGAACAGCTGCGGTGTAAAGGGTTCGCGGTCCGTGTACACAATGAGCCGCGGATGATCGAAGCCGCTAACATGATGGAACAGGACCTGCCCTTCATAGCGCTCCAACGCTTCTTGTATGCGCCGTGCCTCCTCCATGTCCTGCAGGTGCCGGGCCCGTTTCAAGGCCGCCATCAACTGGCTTTTCACATCATAGCACATCGGCACGAAGATATCCCTGATGCCTAATGGATGAGGCCTATTGCGCGGGAATGCGCGATGGCTTCGCGGCTGTGGTTGAAATAGCAGACCTCCACACCGGCCTCTTTCAAACCGGCCAGGAGCCGCTCGGTCCTATTCCGATGATCCTTACGTACCCGGCGGATGTAGATCGCCTTCACCTTACCCGGGAAATGTTCCACTACGGAGGCATAGATCTCCGGATCCTGCTGGGTATCATCGCCCAGCAGCACGTAGCGATGGTGCGGATACGAACTCAAGATCCGGGCGATGCGGACGAATTTGATGGAGTGTCTACCTTGCCCGGTGCGCCAGACGTTGCTCAAGCGCTTGAGCGGACTCAGCAGCAATATGCCTTCCGGCAGGCCATGCACGGCCATGAAGCGTTTGATGTAATCATATAGGTTCCATTCTGAACTTGAGACGTAGAAGAATGGATCAGGATGCTTGCTCCTGCCAGTGCCAATGGCCAGCGCCTGGTAGTGCTTCACCACATCCTCGAAGGGGCGGCGTGTGCCAGCATTCTCCGTGAACAGCACATAGAGCCGTTTGCCCAGGTTCGCGGAATGGCTGATGAGAAAGGTATCGTCAATGTCGGAGATGAAGGCCAGTTGCTCATCAAAAGGTGTATAGATCCGCCCCGTTCCCTTGATGCCCTTTGCGCTCTCATCATCCAGGTGAACGGAGACCTCATGCCAGCCTTGCTCAAGCCGGGTGTGGGGTTTCCATTCGAATTTGAAGAATCCTTCCTGGTCGGTACGGGTATGGTAGCTGCGTCCATGCCATTCCAACCGCACCTTCACTTTCGGTGCCGGCCGCACCATGAAGAGCCGGAGCAGCTGCATGGTGTTGGCCCAGACGTTGTCCCGGAGCTTTTCCTTTTCCACAGGCCACACCTTGAACACATGGCCATGGATGATCATGTCATCCTGGTCGCCATAGCCATCATATACTTTTACCGACAAGCCTTGTCGTAGCCCGAACGCTTTTCTTATGCTGGCGAGCATCACCATCGCGGGCCGCAAAGTGCGTTCCGCATGTGGTTTGCAGGTAAGGCTGGCATGAAATTCCTCTTCTGCCTGAATCCGCATGCGGGGCGGCGCCGTGGGCCGGGCATCGCACAGCTGGTGGAGGAACGTTTCGCGGGGCTGGAGCATGATCACCGCATGGTGGAGTTGGGCAGGGATATGCGTTGGAAAGATGAGATCGCCACCTATTCGCCCGATAGGGTGGTGGCCGTGGGAGGCGATGGTACGGTGGTTCGTGTGGCAGGTGTGGTGGGAGGTACCCGTATTCCCATGGCCATCATCCCCACCGGTTCCGCCAATGGGCTGGCCACCGACCTGGGCATACCTTCCGATCCGGGCGCAGCACTGGACCTTGCTATTTCGGGGGAGCATTCACCCATCGATGCGATCCTGATCAATGACCGGCACCTATGTCTGCATTTGAGCGACCTGGGTATGAATGCCAGGCTCATCAAATATTTCGATGAGACCGGCGCCCGTGGCATGCACGTGTACGCGCGGCTTTCCTTGAAGGTGTTATTGCGCAGTGAACGATTCCACGTGCGCGTGTGTACAGCAGAAGGTGAAGTGCGGCGCCATGCGTTCATGGTGGTGATCGCCAATGCGCGCAAGTATGGCACTGGTGCCACCATCAACAAGGTGGGGGCTATCAATGATGGGGCTTTTGAATTGGTGCTGGTGCGCCGTTTCGGGTTGAGGGAATTATGGGCTTCGCTTGGTGCACGCCGCCGGTTCGATCCTGAACGTATAGAGGTATTCCAGGCAACGGAATCGGAGATATTCACTTCACGGCCTGCACACTTCCAGGTGGATGGTGATCATCATGGCAAGGTCTCCAAAGTACATGCACGCATACTTCCCGGCCATGTGCGGCTGATCCATCCGGCCACAGCACCATCCCTGGACCAATGACCGTTGCCATGCTTGTGATCCCAAGCATCGCCAGATCGTTGATATTGGAACGCAGTGTTCTTCGATAACTTCGGGGCATGCTTGTACGCTCCACACTATTCCTCTTGTCAGCTTTCCTTGGCCCCTTCGTAGTGGGTCAATCCTTGGATGTCGCGGTCTCGGAGTCACGGGTGCCTCATTATGCATATCCCGGCCGGCCGGTCACCATCATCGGTGATATCACCTCCCACGGGATCACCAGTGTGACATCATTGCAATTGAATTATACGATCGACGATGGGCCTGTACAGTCCATGGCCATCACTGGTCTTTCACTTACCCAGAACAGCCTATACGAGTTCTTCCATGATGCGGTATGGACCCCGGATACTCCCGGCCTTTATGAAGTGATCGTGTGGGTGGCAGCACCCAATGGCCAGGATGACATGGTGCCGGAGAATGATGCGGCCACTTCCATAGTGCGTGTTCTGGATCCCATTCCCATGATCATCGACCAGTACTTGTCAGGCGAGCCGGTGGTGGAGATGATCGCGGACCAGGGACAGGATCTGCTTGTTCCACGGGACCTCGCATTCCATCCGGATCCGGACCGCGATGAATTGTGGGTGGTGAACAAGGATGTGAACACCACCGGGGGCAGCACCGTGCGGTTCTTCGGTGCGGGCGAGGAAGGCATGACGTGGCTCTGGCAACGTGATCCCAATGCATGGCACTTCATGAGCCTGCCCACAGCGATCGCGTTTGGCGACAACAACAATTTCGCCACCAGCCCCGGCATCTTCAATGCGAACCAAAGTGGCGAGGTACCCTTCACTGGCCCCAGCCTCTGGGATTCCGATCCGCAGGTGTATGCTCAGGCTGGTTTTGGGCCGCTGGGCAGCCACATCGATATGTTGCATGTGAACCCGCGATGCCAGGGGATCGCGCATGACACCTGGAATCGTTACTGGGTCGTCGATGGACACAATGGTGACATCACCATGAATGATTTCCGCAAGGACCATGGACCCGGCAACAGCTGGCACGGAGACGCCATCATACGCCGCTATTCCGAGTTCACGATCTCCCGCGATATGGATGATCACATCGTTAGCCACAACGTGCTGGACAAGAATACCGGCTGGCTCTACGTGGTGGACCATGGGGGCCAGCGGATCATGCGGCTCGACATCAATTCAGGCGTGGTATCCGGTCCCGGCAACTTCGGACCTTGGGAGAGTTATGAAGAGTATTCCATGGTTAGCGGCTATACATGGGAGGAGATCATAAGCGATGGTCTTGTGCAGCCATCGGGCATCGAAGTGATCGGCGAGCGCCTGTTGGTGAGCGATCATGCCACTGGAGAGATCGTGATCTACGATCTGTCATCACCACAGTTCACCGAGTTGGGACGCATAGCCACTGGCGCGCCGGGTATCATGGGCATCACAGTTGGTCCCGATGGACGGATCTGGTACGTGAATGCCACGCTCCATCAGCTCGGGCGCGTAACACCGGATGAGACGGTGGGCATACAGGAACAGGCGCCGGCCTCCACTTTCCTGGTGCATCCCAACCCGGCCGAGGCTTTCGTGGTGGTGCCTGTTTCAGAGGGGTTGGATCCCATGGACATGGTGGAGATCCGGGACCTCGCGGGACGGGTCTTGCGCATCGTGCAGGTCGCGGAACTCCACCGCGGGCTGGATATCTCACACCTGCCAAACGGCACCTATATGCTTACCATGCCGGAAGATCGTGCCGGCCGTAGCGCACGCTTTGTGGTGAGCCGCTAGTCCTTACCGCACCTTCAGTACGTTGCGTACCTGCTGGAGGCCTTCGTTCTGGAGCCGCACGTAGTAGATACCCGATGGCATTGGACCCAGGTCCACATCCACCGTGTAGGTGCCTGAAGCCATGGGCTGGTCCAGCACGGTGCTCACCGTACGGCCTTGTTCATCGAACACCTGGATCAACAAACGGCCACCCTGGCTGGTGTAGCCGAGTGTGAAGCGTTCGGTGAATGGGTTCGGCCAGGCATGCAGAAGTTCCATACCCGCAGCCTGGTTTATCGCATGGACACCCGTACCCAGGCACCCATCCGGATCGATGATCTGCAGCGGCTGGTAGGTGTTCAGCAGGATCGCGTCCATGTCATCCTCTTCCACGCAGAACCAATCCTTCAGTATGCTGGCGTACACTGAACGGAAATCGAACTGCATCGCCAGATTGGTCTGTACGGTACTGTTCGGCGGGATCTGCGGATTCGTGCCCGTCATGCCCGGGATCACCTTGGTGCCGAAGAAGAACATGGGCAATGCACTGCCATGATCGGTGCCCACGGACGCATTGTCCACGATGCGCCTTCCGAATTCGGAGAAGGTCATTCCCAGCACGCGCTCCTCCAGACCCAGCAAGGAAAGGTCATCCTGGAAGGCATGGATCGAATCGCTCACGCCCTTCAGCAGGTTCGCATGGGTGCCGATGGTATGGTCGTCCGGGTCCACCTGCTGGGCGTGTGTATCGAACCCGCCGATGCTCACCCAATAGATCTTCGTCTTCAACCCGCCGCAGATCAGCTGAGCAACGATCTTAAGTGCCTGTGCCAGTTGGGCGCCCGGAGCATTACCTGTAGGGTAAAGGCTGCTCATGTTGCAACCATCCTGTGCCGCGGCTTCTATGACATCACCATACAGGTCGGTCTGCCGCTGCACCTGCCTCACCAGGTCCAGCTTGCCTCCATGGCACACCGCGCTAACAGGGTCCAGATAGATGTTGCCGGAAAGGTTCAGCGGATCGTTGGTGTTGTTGATCGCTGTACCCATGCTCATGCCCATGTATTGCAGGGCTGGTCCAATGGGCCCTCCGATCCGGATGGCCAGCGGATCGGGCATGTCATCATTGGGGTATCCGGCTGGATAATTCGGGTACTCGAAGTTGAGGTATCTGCCGGTCCACCCGGAACTCAACAGTTGTCCCGCATCGGCTCCGGTCTCCCAGATGTCAGTGGCGCGGAAGTGGGAGAAATTGGGATCCGGATAACTCACGCCCTGCACGATCCCCAGTTTGCCATTCTCCCATAGCTCCCGCATGCCTGTCATAGCCGGGTGGAATCCCGTTGCATCCAACCCCGTCAAGGGGAGCACTGCGCTCTGCGGGATCAACACATTGTTGCGCAGTGCTGCCAATGCACCGTATTGGTCCAGCGGGATCACGGTGTTCAACCCATCGTTGCCGCCGATCAGTTGCACCACCACAAGCACACGTTCATCGGCCACATCGTTGCGCAATCCCTTCAACAAAGGACTGCTGAAGCCGCGTACCGCCATGCCACCGATGGTGGCCATCATAGAACTGCGGAGGAAATGCCTTCTATCCATGGCCCTATGTCTTCGCGTTCAATGCAATTGTGTTTCAGCGGCACCAGCCAGATCAAGGAACAGCCAGATCAGGATCAACGGCACCAGCTGCGCGGTCATGTTCGTGGTGTTCGGATCGTTCACATAGATCTCATAGGCATCGCTCCAATAGCTGTCGTTCTGCTGACCCAGGAGCAGGTAATTCGTCTTCAACTGGGCCTTCACCTGTGCGGATACAGGTACGGTCAACAGCAATTCAGCAGCATCGCTCACCAGGGCATTGGGGTCGTATGGGGCACTGAACTGGGCCACAAGATCCAGCAGGTCCACTTTGAATTCCAGGTTCTGGCTTTCCGGTTGATACAGGTTGGCAGGAGTGGAGAAGCCGGTATAGAGTATGCCCTGCATGCTGAAGTTGCGTGCGGGATACAAGGCCGAGTCCATCCACAGATCATCATAGGCCGGGAATTGGTGGTATGCCGGCCAGCCCGCCACGGTCGGTGGATCCAGCAGCGATTGGCCGCAGTAGGCGGTAAGGAAGTAGACATCGCGCCAGATCCTGTACTGTGCCTCCAACTGCGTGGCGGTCGGCATGGGCATCCGCAGCTTCCGCAACGCACCCACGATCAGATCCACCGGGGCCATGATCATGCAGGCACGCACATCTTCGCTGAAGAAATGCTCGCTGGTGAGCAGTGCCTGCATCACCGTGCGCATCTGGTCCGGTGCCGCCGCATTGTCTCGGAAGATCTGCGCCAGTGGCTCGATCACATCGGCCTCGGTGGCCGCATCGATCTCCCCATGTACGAAGAAGCGGTAGAGTTCGCGGCACACATGCAGTGATACTTCCTCCTTCAGGAAGATCATGTCCAGCAAGGCATTCAGTTCGATCTCGCCAGCTGCCGGTCCGGACTGTCCGGTGATCACCGTGTTGTTGAAGAAGGCGCTGAACTGCTTGTCCGTGCCATCGTGTTGCAGCGGCCGGAACACGGTTATAGGGAGTATGGGTATCTCCTGCAGGTCCTGTTCCCGAACGGTCCAGCCGGTGAGCACCCGTGCCGCGGCCTGTATATCCGCTTCCGTATAGCCTACACCTTCACCAAGGGTGAAGAGCTCCATTAGCTCACGCGCGTAGTTCTCATCGGGTGCCACGGCCGTGTTGAGGTATCCGTTCAGGTAGGTCAGCATCGCGCCGCTCACACTCACCTCATACATCAACTCCCGGAAGTTGCCCGTGCACCGATCACGCAGCAATTGATCATATTCCCAAGACAGCCGCGGGTTGAAGACCTGGAAAGCTTCAGTGGGCATGTGGTTGTACCAGAACAGCGTCATCTTCTCGCGAAGGTTCCTTTGCTGGTGCACCAGCAGGCCCGTGCGCCACCACATGAAGCTTTGCAATCGTTCACTGGATAATTCAGCAAGCTGTTGCTGGTTGGTGGCATTACGCGGGGTGTCCACCCAGGTGGTGCCGAAGGGTATCTCCGGGTCGATCAACGATGGATCGGGCGTGTTGCCGGAAAGGCCCCAATATGTCTTGAGCGGGGGTATGG
>JAEZCB010000107.1 GCA_023412755.1 Bacteroidota bacterium | reverse complement strand
CCGAGAGGAGCATGGCACTTGAGATCAAACCGGCGTATGGTGAGGCGCAGTACGAAAAGGCTGCGGCCTACTTCGACCGATTGCTCATGGAGGAGGTCGTAGGTTTCAAGAGCCGCGATCGCGCCGTGGTCATGCAACTATCTTCCGCCAAGCCCAAGGAGGCGGCATATCTCTATCTAATTCCGGAGGAAGGGGGTGTTCCCAGTGGTGGCGATCTGTGGGTGATGGTGAGGAACATTCGCAAGGCCATGAGCAAGTTGATCAAGTGCGATGGCAGTGTGGAGGAGATAGAAAGATCCATCGCCACATTGCCACATCATTGCGAAAGTTCGACACCCCTGACCCTTTTTGCCCAGGTGTGGGACGGAGAGGAGGAGAAAACGGATCCGGAATTCGCATTTGTATTCACCGGCAGTGCACTGGTCTATGCCGGTGGCAACAAGGTTCGGTTCGCACGTTTGGAGGATGATCTCTACGGCCTCGCATTGCAGGGTCGTGGCAGCTATCTCATAGAGGTGCATCCGGAGGAAGAGGATCACATGGATCTGAATTAGCATTTGAATTGGTCATACCCTTTCCTTTTCAATGATATCCCCCGGTCACGCGAAGAATGGCGTGGCCGGGGTTTTTAGTTCGCCCTTATCGGATAGATCATCAGTGGTTCCAACGCATTGCCGTTCAATTTGTGAGATCCTTGAACACGACTCGGAACCATCGATACGCTTCGGGATGCTTTTCTCGAAGTACGGAAGAGCATCGTGAACGTGTCGCGCTTCCATAAATGCTGGAACCCCAGCCTTACGGGGCTGGGGTTCCAGGGTTGTTCCGGCATATTCGCCGGAACCATGGCATTCAATTATGTATCATCCCACCGGTATGCTCATTCAGCATCTTTATTCACATAGCTTTCCGCAATGCTGGTGAGGTTATCATCAGCTTGTTTTTCTTCATCGAGATTCTGCTGCAACAATTTGCCCACTTTGCCAAGGCCAAGCTGATCACACCAGGCCACCATGCTGCCATAGGAAGCGATCTCATAATGTTCCACTTTCTGGGCGGCCGCGATCAGTGCCGCATCCAGTGCGCGGCTCTGCTTGAACTCACTTTTGATGCTGTTGGCCTCATCCAGCAGGCCTTCCATGGCTTCGCATTTCTTGCCTTTGGCTTTCTTGCCCAGGGCATCAAAGGCTTTTTCAAGCCGCTCCACATGCTGCTCGGTTTCCCGGGCATGGTCCGTGAACGCGGTGCTGAGTTCCTCGTGCTTGGTGGCCTTGGCCATTTTGGGCAGCGCCTTCAACAGTTTTTTTTCAGCATAATAGATGTCCGCAAGCTGATCATGGAGCAGTTTGTGGAGTTCATTCTCTTCTTCATTCCCGGCCATGCCGGCACGTCCTTTCGAAGCCATGTTCTTGATACCGGTCGTTCTTGCTGTAGCCATATCTGTCTTTCTTGAAAAGTTCATCCCAAAAGGATCATGCACCGCAAGGTCAATGGCTGTGCCGTACGGACCCTTAGAGAATGCGGTCTCATGTTCGCTTACATGGACGCGAGGTGGCAGCGCGATCAGGAAGATCGCATCCACTGATGGCTGAGAATATACTTCCACAGCTGTGGCATCATCTCCGCGTACAGTCAATGTGGTTGTGCCACCAATGCACATGCGAGGTGACATTCGTGGCATATCTCAGCACATTCCTGTGCGGTCACGACATCATGCTGGCGCAGTTCATCCTCGCATTCCTTGCAGATAATGCTGCATTGCACCAGTAATTCATTCATGAACCGGGATCCCCTGGCCACGAACTTTGCCGTAACTCCGGCGATCTCCGAGCAATCCAGAGCCAGGCTTGTACAATGCCCCATGGCACCATTTCCTGATCGGAGATCACCGCTCACGTATTTCTGGCAGGCGGTAGTACAACGCTCGAGCACATCCAATAGTTGATCGAATTTGGACCCGCCCATTACTTGTTCTGCTCGTTTTGATCCAGATCATCATTCAGTGGACGCTCGGAAGGCCGCTCCAAGGGATCCGAAGCGACGTCCGCGATCCCATCTCGTGTGCGATCCATGTATTCACCCTGCCCAGTGCTGCTGTTGAAACCATAGGAACCTCTGGTAGTTTGTCCAGGTTGTCCACGATCGATCACAGGTGATGTGGTGCTATCATCCAGGCGGCCGGTCGAACCCAGGTGGACCCCCTCACGCTGGCGGGCCTCCTGCTCATCGGCTTCACTTACCCGATCATCATCCCGCCGCCCTGCTCCTGGATCGCGTTCATATGGATCATAGTCTTTCCGTATGTCCTTGTCGGGCCGGCGCTCTTCGCTCCCATGTGTAGTTCCGCTCCGCTTATCCATTTTTTCTTCGCTGTTGTTCTTCGCAACAAGTGCCACTGTCATGCCATCCATTTAAGGGGGCTTTTGCTGCTGAAATACTTGTCCCAGTAAGGTCTCCGTGGGGTTTGAGGCGGTCATTCTGTCCACGGCACGCCACAAGTACAGCACCTCAAGGACGCCATGTGGACCAGCGTATCTCTCTAAGGATCATTCCCTCAAAGCGCGTTCACTGCATCTGGCCCATGTATTGGCTGGGGTTGGGCGTGGAGAAGCATAACCCCAATTCGCCTTTGACCGTGAAGATGGTGCGCCTGGCCGGTGAAAAGGAAAGGCGGCTTTATTCAAGGATGCGTTTGCGTGTGGTGGTCGATTCGATCGCCGCTGACGGACGCACGCTGATCTGTACGGTATTCCAAGCACGCAAGGCACCCCTTGCGAAGCCCTTGGATACGTTGGAGATGGTACAGCATGCGGAAGCGATCCTGGCGCCACTGCTCGGTGCGGGCTACCGGCCCATGATCACCGCAGTGGATTGGGCCCATGCCGGGTCTCTACGGAACGCCAGCGAAAGGCCCGATCGCAATGATCCGTTAGGGCTGGTAGCAGCATTAAAGGAATCCGGATCGCCATTCCCACGCTTGAATGCCGAAAAGGGTGGGACCTCCAACAATGACCTGCTGCCATTGCCTCTCTGGAGAAAGGCACTGGGTTTCTTCGCCTGACCCGATCATGCTATTGTTTTGCCGCGCGCCTGGCCGCGGACAGCACTTTCAACACCAGCCTTTCCTCCAGGGTATGTTCACCTTCCAAGATCCTGTCCGCCTTCTTTTCGCCAGATAGGATCTCATTCAGTTTTCTGCATTCATAGGAGGAGATCACGTCAGGGTGTACATAGTATTTCCTGCATACGGCTCTGGTGTTCCCCAACAGTTTTGCGGTCTCATCCAGCGCCTGGTTGATCGCTGTTTTCCTTTCATTGGCATTATCGGGACAGGTGTTGGCGATCAATGCGGTGAGACAATGCACCGTACCTTTCCATGTCCGCAGATCCTTGCTGGTGAATTCACCTTCGGATAGCTCCCGGATCCGGTCGTTCACCATGCCGGAGTCGATGGGTCGGGACTCTCCATCCTCATCGATGTATTGGAACAGTTCCTGTCCAGGCACTTCCTTGCAACGCATAACCAATCGGGCGAGTTCGCGGCTGCGGATCTTGATGTTGTGTGTTATGCCGGTCTTTCCTTTGAACACCAGTCTTACACCACCTGGACCGCCTTTCACATGCCTATCCTTCAATGTGCTTAGGCCATAGGATCCATTCTCCTTTTCATACTCCGGGTTGCCCACCCGCATGTTGGTGAGGTCCATCAACGAGATCACCGTGGCCAAAACTTTCTCCCGCGTCAGACCAGGTGTCGCGAGATCGTTGCGCAGCTGTGCACGTATGGCTGGTATCCGCATGCCGAATTCGAGCATGTGGTGGAATTTGGTCCTGCTGCGCACCAATGCCCAATCCGCATGATAGCGGTATTGCTTCCGGCCCCGTGCATCCTTTCCCGTGGCCTGCAGGTGACCTTTGGGATGAGGGCAGATCCATACATCCGTCCAGGCAGGTGGTATGGCCAGCTTCTTGATCCGGGCCAGTGTTTCCTCATCCTTCACCGGTGCGCCTTTGTAGCGATAACGGAAGTTCCTGCCATGCCTGATCCGTTCGATCCCCGCCATGGAATCCCGCACGTGACGCAGATCCACCGCGTGGGCGCTTTTCTTGTGATCCCTTTTCAGGATCCGCAGCTGCCGCGGAGGCAACTTCATCACTGGATCGGTCATTATGGTAGCGCGTGGCATCCTGTTCAGCCGTTTATGATCTCACCGCCGTTGGGGTGCAGGACCTGCCCGGTCATGTATGCTGAATCTTCACAGGCGAGGAAGACATAGCACGGTGCCACCTCGCCGGGTTGTCCGGCGCGCTGCATGGGCACATCGGAGCCGAAGGTCTTCACCTTCTTTGGATCGAAACTCGATGCGATCAGCGGTGTCCAGATGGGCCCGGGAGCCACGCCATTCACGCGAATACCCCGGTCGATCACAGCCGCGCTCAACGAGCGGGTAAAGCTCACAATGGCTCCTTTTGTGGCTGAATAGTCCATGAGATGCGCGCTACCGCGATAGGCCGTAACGGATGTGGTATTGATGATGGTGCCACCTTCTTTCATATGCCGGAGGGCCGCTTTGGTAGTGAAAAAATACGAATAGACATTGGAGCGGAAGGTGCGGTCCAATTGGGCACTGCTGATCTCCTCCAAGGACTCCTGCGGATAATGGATGGCGCAGTTGTTAACCAATACATCCAGGCGGCCGTACTGCGAAATGGTGCGCTCCACCACTCTGCGGCAGGTGACCTCGTTGCCCAGGTCCCCGGCCGTGATGATGCAATGTCCTCCGGCGTCCTCCACCATGGCCTTCGTTTCCCGGGCATCCACATGTTCGCTCAGGTAGGCTATGGAGATGTCCGCACCTTCCTGTGCGAACGCCAGGGCCACGGCGCGGCCAATACCACTGTCGCCTCCCGTTATCAATGCGACCTTGCCGTTCAGTTTCCTCTTCGCGGCCGGAATGGGAGTTTCCGGTTCAGGGGGAGTGCGGAGCAGATGTTCCTGTCCGGGCCGGGGTTGCGTTTGCGCCGGCCGTACCGGCCGCTTCTTTCCGCTCTTCTGCATGTGAGGCCATCGAACAATTGAAAGGCCACTTTTCATTTGGATGGCCATTAAG
>JAEZCB010000049.1 GCA_023412755.1 Bacteroidota bacterium | reverse complement strand
ATCGATTGGGTGATCCGCACGACGGAGAATGGGATCAAGTACGACTTCATCATAGATCCGGGTGCCGATCCTTCCATGATCAAATTGAAATTCACCGATCACGAGGAATTGTATGTTGATGGTGGTGGCAGATTGATCCATGGCAACCGGATGGGCCGGTTCACGGAGCAAGGGCCAGTGAGTTTTCAAGGTGACAAGGAGATCGCTACATCATTCGATCTCCAGGGGAACATTCTTCGCTTCAATGTTGGTGCCCATGATCACACGAAGACATTGATCATCGATCCCGATCGCATCTGGGCACGTATTACGGCGGCAATGGTTTCGATGATGGTTGGGAGGTCGCCACCGACTCGCTCGGCAACGTGTATCTCGCTGGCAGCACCAGTTCCACGGGCATGATCGCTTCCGGTGGCCACCAGAACATCTACGGCCAGAACAACGATGCCTTCCTGGTGAAATTCGATCCCGATGGTGTGCGCCAGTGGGGTACCTACTACGGCGGCGCACAGGAGGATCTCGGCTGGTCGTGCGCGGCGGATCGCAGCGGCAATGTCTACCTCAGCGGTACCACTTCTTCACCGACCGCGATCGCCAGCGGCGGCCACCAGAACAGTTACGCCGATGGTACGAAGGACGCCTTTCTGGTGAAGTTCGGTCCCGAGGGCGATCGGATCTGGGCCACGTATTACGGCGGCTCTTCGATCGACGATGGTTTCCATTGCACCACCGATACGCTCAACAACGTGTATCTCACCGGACAGACGCGCTCCCCGCAAGGCATCGCCTTCAACGGCCACCTGAACACGCTACCCGGCAGCGGCGACGACAATGGTTTCGTGGCAAAATTCGACAGTGAGGGGACACGCATCTGGGCCACCTACTATGGCGGCACGGAGCTGGACAATGCGCAGGCCGCAGCAGTGGATCTTTCCGGAAACGTGTATACTATCGCCGGTAGTTCATTGTCGATGGATGGGATCGCTTCCAATGGTCACCAGAATACGCACGGTGGCGGCACCTTCGAGGCGTATTTAGTGAAATTCGATGCGATGGGCATACGGCAGTGGGCGACCTATTACGGCGGTCCCGGGCTTGATCAAGGGTGGGGCTGCGCGGTTGATCTTGAAGGCAACGTGTATCTAGCCGGTATCAGCAATTCAGCTTCCGCGATCGCGATGAATGGCCACCAGACCATACATGCGGGTAGTATGGATGCCTACCTCGTGAAATTCGACAGTATGGGGATCCGGCTATGGGCAACGTACTACGGTGGTGATCTTGCGGATGAAGGTTATTCTTGTGTAACGGATCAAAATGGCGATGTCTACCTGGCTGGCTTGTCCCAATCCGCAACAGGCGTCGCATCCGGAGGTCACCAGAATGAGAATGCTTCACCTGGCACTTCAGATGCATTCCTTGCGAAATTCGATGGTTCCGGTATGCGGCTATGGGGTACCTATTACGGTGGCACGGCCAGTGATGCGGGCTTCAGTTGCACTGCGGATGGCCTTGGATCGGTCTATCTAACAGGCCTCACCTATTCAAGCGCTGGCATTGGCGCCGATGGACACCAGAACTCCTTCGGTGGTGGATACGATGGCTTTCTGGTGAAATTTGAAGGAGGGATCTCGACGTTGATCGATGACACTGGCACCGGCGAAACATCGGCGTTGACGATCTATCCGAATCCGATCCCTACTGGCGGATCATTGCTCACTATAAATGGTGTTCCGGATGGCATGATGATCACGATCGATATATACGATGCCCAAGGCAAACTCTTGATGAGCGATCGATGGATCTCATCAGGAACCTCTATCAAGATCCCGATCCATCGTTCGATCGGCTCGGGTCTCTACACGATCATGGTCCATGATGGCCAGAACCGGATGAAGGGAAAACTGGTAGTAGAGTAATAAGATAAAGCCCCCCTCACACCACCACCTCGTTCCCCTGCCCATCCTGCACGGCGAAATCGAGGTACTGGCTGTTTCCAACGGGCTTCACCTTCACCCATTTCTTCCAGCGCCACCACCATTTCTGCTGGATGCTGGGAAAACCTTTGGTGAGGTAGGCATGGATGAACGGATGCACGCATAGCGTAAGGCCACTCATATCCTTTTCACCATGCAGATAATTCAGGGCATTCTCGACCTCGTCGATCACCAGAACGGGGGCGCTCACTTCGCCGGTGCCTCCGCAGGTAGGGCAGCTTTCGCTGGTGTCGATCTCCGTTTCCGGACGCACCCGCTGTCTCGTCAACTCGATCACGCCGAAGCGTGAGGGTGGCAGCACATTGTGCTTGGCCTTGTCATCGGCCATCGCATCCTTCAGCGCCTTGTGCAGCTGGCGCCGGTTCTCCGGTTCATACAGGTCGATGAAGTCGATGCAGATGATGCCACCCATGTCCCGCAGGCGAAGCAATCGCGCAATTTCCTGAGCGGCTTCGATGTTGATGTCCAGCGCATTCTTCTCCTGGGCCTGATTACCGCCCTTGCGGCTACCACTGTTCACGTCTATCACGTGCATGGCCTCCGTTTTCTCGATGATCAGGTAGGCACCGCTGGGCAGCATGACCTGCTTGCCGAACGCCTGCTTGATCTGCTTGTTCACCCCGAAATTGTCGAAGATGTCGAGCTTGCCTTTGTAGTGCTTCACGATCCCCTTTTTCTCTGGGGCGATCTTCTCCAAGGTCTGGCGCACCTCCTCGGCCAGCAATTCATCATCCACGTGGATGGCGGTGAAATTCTTGTTGAGCAGATCCCGTAACACAGCGCTGGTGCGGTCGATCTCGCCGAGCACTTTCTTGGGTGGCTGTGCGCTGCGCAGATTCCGGAAGCACACATCCCAGCGGGCCATAAGGTTCTTCAGGTCGGCCTCAAGATCCTCTGTCTTCTTATTCTCCGCATTGGTGCGGATGATCACCCCGAAATTGGCGGGCCGTATACGCTGCATCAGTTGCTTCAGCCGTGCGCGCTCCTCTTCATCCTTGATCCGTGAGGAGATGCTCACTTTATTGATGAAGGGTACCAGCACCATGTAGCGGCCAGCGAGGGTGATCTCCGCCGTGAGCCGAGGCCCTTTGGTACTGATCGGTTCCTTGGCGATCTGCACAAGAATGCTCTGGCTGGCACTGACCACGTCGGCGATCTTGCCATTCTTGTCGATGTCCGGATCGAGCTTCCAATCGGCCAGATCGGACGCGTTTATACTGCCGCTTACCGCACCCTTGGTGAACTTGAAGGTGTTGCGGTACTGCGGCCCTAGATCAAAGTAGTGAAGAAAGGCGTCCTTCTCATGCCCTACGTCAACAAAGGCCGCATTAAGGCCTGGCGCTACTTTTCGCACCTTGGCCATATAGATGTCACCCACGGCGAAGCCGCGCTCTGTCTTTTCCCGATGAAGTTCGGACAATGTCTTGTCCTTCATCAGGGCGATGGCGACCTCCGATGCACCTGAACGGATGATCAGGTCTATGTTCACGCGATGTTCCGCTGTATAAGGAAGTGAATGTGGACCCGCTGATGTGCACGGGTACCAACAAAGGCGCTCTGGCCCATGGAACGGATCCCATGGGCCACGCGACGATCAGGCGAAGATCCTACCGGACCTTCTTCTTGTGCCTGTTCTTCCGCAAGCGCTTCTTGCGCTTGTGCGTGGCCATCTTGTGCCTCTTTCTTTTCTTACCGCACGGCATGTGCTTCTCTTGTTGTTAGTTCGTTCTCAAGCTCCAAAATGAAACGGTCCACACCTTCTATGAGGACCGTATCCTCTGCCAATGTCCTATACTTCTTCAAACTCTCGATCGCTTTGGGAAGGCTATCGAGCGTGGCGTAGGTCCGGCCCAGATAGAACCAGACATCCGGCACATTATCACCAGAAAGCTCCACCACGGTCTTGAACCGTTCCAAAGCTTTATCATACTGCCCGCTCTGGATCGAGAAGAGACCCAGATGCCAGTGGGCCTCGACATTGTTGGGATCCTCTTCCAGGATCTCCCGCAACATCATGATCCCACGCATGGGATCCTCTCCATTCACCATGGCCACGGCCTCGGCGGTGCGGATGGCGAGGGGATCGGCATTGGCGGCCATTTCCCGCTTTTCCGCCGGTACCCGGGGCGCCATCACCAAAAGAACGATCACCACCAGGGCGCCCCCAAGGGCCAGCAGCTGTGGCTTCTGGAGAGCCATTACTGCTGCGGCGCGGTACCCGCACCGTTCCTGTTCTTCACCTTGTCGACAAAAGTGTCGGCAGGCTTGAACGCCGGCACATCATGCGCCGGGATGATGATAGTGGTGTTGCGCGCCAGGATCCTTCCGGTCTTCTGTGCCCTGTGCTTCACCACGAAACTCCCGAACCCCCTAAGGTGCACATTCTCACCTTTTTCCAGGCTGTTCTTCACTTCTTCCATAAACGCCTCCACAGTGGTCAATACCGCTTGACGTTCCACGCCGGTGCGCTTCGCTATCAAGCTGACCAATTCCGCCTTCGTCATCCCTTTGAAAGTTTGGGGCCGCGAAGATAGCGGTTTTTATGGGATCGTCCAACGCATCTTTGCACTGTATGTCAACAGTTTCATCCACGCTGGCACATTGGTATGCTTGCAACAAACGTGATCTGCCCTGGCGCCATACCCGCGATGCCTACTTGATCTGGCTTAGCGAAGTGATCCTGCAGCAGACGCGGGTGGACCAGGGCCTGGCCTATTGGAGGCGATTTTCCGAGCGCTTTCCCACGGTGCACCAGCTTGCACAAGCATCTGAGGATGAGGTACTCCGCCTTTGGCAGGGGCTCGGCTACTATTCCAGAGCCCGGAACCTGCGTCAAGCGGCGCAACAGGTGGTGGAGCAGCATGATGGCGTTTTTCCGGCGCAGCCCGAAATATTGCGTTCGTTGAAGGGGGTAGGCGACTATACCGCAGCAGCGATAGCTTCCATTGCCTACGGTATGCCTGAGGCTGTGGTGGATGGGAATGTGTACCGCGTGCTGGCCCGGCTTTATGGTTCGGCCACGCCTATCGACACCCAACAGGGCCGCAAGGAGTTCAAGATGCTTGCCCAGCAACTGCTTGATCCGCAACGGCCTGGGGACCACAACCAAGCAATGATGGAACTGGGGGCCACGGTATGCCTGCCCAGAATGCCCCGATGCACGGTTTGCCCCCTCTCCCCACATTGTATAGCGTATCGGGATCCCCGAATGCAGGATCTGCCTGTGAAGATGGGAAAGGCGAAAGTGCGGAAGCGTCATTTCAACTACCTTCTCATATCGCACAGTGGTGGTATTTACCTGCGTAAACGGACCGCGAAGGACATCTGGCAAGGCTTATATGAACTGCCCTTGATCGAAACTCCGCAGGAAATGAAGCGCTTTCGCTCCCAAGGTCTTCCTATTGAAGCTCCCCGCCTACTTGAGGGACCGGTGGTGCACCTGCTCTCGCACCAAAGGATCGAAGCGAAGCTGTGGGAGGGGCAATTGGCACAGGCTGGATCCGCACCCGCGGATTGGGTATGGGTGGATCCTGATCGATCGGATCGATATGCTGTGCCGCGGCTGATCGAGCGCTGGCTAGCGAAAGTGATGCTTGTTGAATAGAAGAGGCCCTTCAGTCCATGACCGAAGGGCCTCCCTATTTCCTTCCTGATCAGTTACGGATGATCCGCAGCACCTGACCACTCATGTCATCGGAGATCATTAGCATGTACATGCCTGGCATTTGCTCCTGCAGATCCAACTGCATCCTGTTGCCGAGGACAGCTCCTTGAAGGACCAACCTGCCGGCAGCATCTGTCATCCGATAGTGCATTCCAGGCCGAACCTCCGCCAGTTCCACCATTACTGATCCCTGGGTGGGATTTGGATATACCCGCACATCCATTCCAGTGATCTCGTGGATACCCACGTTGATCAACGGATAGGGCTCCGAAATGCTCTCGCAACCATTCACGCTCGTGATCACCGTATAGAGTCCGTTCTGCGCCGGAAGCAGGCTTGCTTCATTCGCTCCATCGATGGGCTCGCCGTTCAGGAACCATTGAATGTCTCCCACAGCATCGGTAACGAGCATGTCATCCTGAAGGGTTATGGCCGGTGTGGCTGGCATGGGGGTAACCTCCACCACAACAGGATCGGCCGCTTCTGCCAGGCAGCCACCCATGCTTTCCACGATCACGGAATAGGTGCCGCTGGCCGTGGCGATGAAGGTCTCCGCCTCCGCATCAGCTATTGGCCCACCGTCCATGATCCATTGCACCATCATGCCCTCGGCATCGATGCTCAGTAGCACCTGACCTCCTTCACAGAACATGGTGTTTCCATCCACTGTGATCGCTGGCATCTCCGGTACTTCATACACATTCACCTCAATGCTGTTGGAAACGGCGGCCGCACATTCACCGTTGGCCACCACCACCGCATAGGTGCCGCTGAGTGTGGCCGTCAATTCAGCATTCACCTCACCTTCCAGCACCACCCCATCAAGCGACCATGTATATGTAAGACCATCATTGGCCTGGGCGCTGAGCGTAACGGAACCGCCCTCACAGAACACCACCGGGCCATTCGCTTCCACCAAGGCAGCTTCAGGCACCATGTTCACAACCACTTCAACGGCCTCGGAGTGGGCGGAAATACAGCCCCATTCGCTGGTGGTGATCACAGTATAGGCACCCGATGCGGAAGCGGTGTACGTCGCAGCGTCGGCGCCATCGATCGGCAGACCATCCAAGTACCAATCATGGTCCGCACCCTCGGCACCGGTTGCCAACAGATCCACGGAACCACCATTACAGAAAGTGGTGGCGGAAAGGGCTTCCACGTTAGCGACCACCGCATTGTCCGCGATCACGGATATAGTTCCTGTAGCATGGGTGCAGCCGCTGTTGACCTCTGTCACCACCAAATGATACTCGCCAGAAGCAGCCGTTTCCAGTACAGCACTCTCTTCGCCATCGATCATGCTGCCATCCATATACCATGTGTAGGCCAGAGCCGTAAGGTCCGTAGTGTTCACCGCAGTGATCATCACCTGAGCACCATTGCAGGATACCAGCATGTCCTCCGCTATCTCATGCGCAGGTGCTTCATTCATTTCCACGGTAACGGCGGCCGATGTTTGCTCCCCGCAGCTATTCGTGACCCGAACGCTGTAATCCCCCGGTTCGGTCACCATCAATCCGGATCCATCAGCACCGGTCATATCCTCACCATCCTGCATCCATTGGTAGGTGGCTCCAGGCACCTCCATGGCTTCCAGCATAACGGAGCCCCCTTCACAAAACGCCAGACCGTTGCTGACAATCTGTGCCATTGGTGGTGCACCGATCACGATATCCATCCCATTGTCCGTTCCCGTGAAGGAAGGATTCGTTGCGATCACGCGGATCCGGTAACCGTTGCCAGCCAAAGTATTCATGGGGATGGTGGCAGTGATCGTGCCGGAACCCGTGCTGGTCACTTGCCCGATATTCACCGGGTTGGAAAAATCTCCATTCGCATTGGAAAGCTGGGCGCGGAACACATTCGCGTTCTGAAGGAAACCACCCGGGTTGAAAACGCCCGTGGCAGCATACGGAACTTCCACCTGATCGCCTGGGCAAAGGGTGGCTGCCAATGGCTCGGCCACCTGCAGGCTCCGCTCGGCATCGTAGAAATGGATCTCCGTGACCATTTCGATACCCAGGAGGGTGACCGTATTTATCTGTAGCACAGGTACGCGAATGCCTGGTGCAAGCCACTTGTATTCATGCACGGTGGGCCGGTCTATGCCGAATCCAAGGCTAAGCTGATCCACCTGGATGGAATCCCGCGCCTCCACCCGGGTCACCACACGCAATGCCTCGAACCCGCCCGCGGGAGTGGTTATATGCCCCCAGCCATCCACCCATAAGTGGCGCACCTGCTGATATCCGTAGTACGCCAGGGTTGGCACATCGATGTTGTAGGATGAATAGGAGGAATGGCCATCCATGCCATAGGTGAGCGGCAATGGATAGATCACGTCGTGATTCTCAAAGATGATGGGCACCGGGATGCCGGATACTTCCGCACCATAACCCACCTTCTTGTACACATTGTTACTGCGGTAATAGAAGGTGTACGGCTCTTCAATGGGCAGCAGCTCATTGAAAGGGATGTCCACCCCGGAGGTTGCATGGTTCGCGCGGTTCGGGTTGAAGAAAATGTCCGCATAGGCAAGCTGATAGACAAGGTTGGTGGAACCCACCGTCTGATATTCAGTGCCATCCTGTGATGCGGCCGCCAGATCCCCAAAATTCCAAGTATGGTCCGGGCCGCTGCTCCAGTAGTTTATGAATGGATTCAAGGTGGCGCGTGTGCGGAACAACTCATCGCCGGCATGAGGCATTTCAGCTGCGCCAATGGTCACTTGCGCCCGGACACCCAGGACAGCCGTAGCAATTACGATACTCAGGGTAATGGTTCTCAGCATGACGGTGGTGTTAATTGTGCGCCAAAGTAGATCAGCCGTCTATAATTGTCAACAATTCGTCGGCAAAAAGCATTAGTTCGTCGAATATCTAGTGCTTGTCTGCATTCCCATAACTGATCGGGCTGAATGAGCCGGATGATCTTATCAGGAAAGGGGTAGCATCATCCACGTCGCGCCACTTACTATCTTTGAAGGACAATAGAACCACGTATCCGACAATGGCCGGAGTTAATAAAGTGATCCTGATCGGCAACCTGGGTGCCGACCCCGAGGTAAGGCATCTTCCAAATGGCACGCCTGTGGCCAACATCAGAATTGCCACCAGCGAGACCTTCAAGGACAGACAGACCGGGGAGCGCCGCGAACAGACCGAATGGCACAATGTGGTTCTGTGGCGTGGACTTGCCGAGATCACAGAGAAATACCTGCGCAAAGGGAGCAAGGTGTACATTGAGGGAAAGTTGCGCACCCGCCAGTGGCAGGATAAGGATGGCCAGACACGGTATACCACAGAGGTGGTGGCGGATGAAATGACCATGCTGGACCGTGCAAGTGTTGAAGGTCCGGGTCCCGTGGCCCATGCGCCGCAACGTGCCGCCACCATGACCAGTTCGGCCGGTACGGCCCAGCACGCCAGCATGAGCAGCACTTCCGCCGCGACAGGCGATGATGAGATGGACGACCTGCCCTTCTAAGGCGTCCACTTGTTCCACCTAGATCGCCCGATTGGAGCCTCCGTCCGCATATCCTGCTTTAGCCGCACTTTACCTCCGGCCCCTGGATCCCACCACCGTGGTGGTGGTGTTGTTGATCTGTGCACTGCTCTTGGCATCGGCCGCGATGAGCGCAAGTGAAGTGGCCCTGTTCTCGCTTTCGCCCACACAATTGCGGGACCTCAAAGAGCGCGGTGGTCGTAGCGGCCAGCGTGTGTTGGACCTGTTGGCGAAGCCACGCCGCCTGCTGGCGACCATCTTGATCGCGAACAACTTTGTGAATGTGGGCATCATCATCCTTTCCGCATTCGCCCTGGGCAGCATGCTGGATCTGGAAAGTATGCCGGAGCATTTGCTCTTCGTAGTTCAAGTGCTGGCCGTAACATTCATTATCCTGCTGGTCGGGGAGGTGGTGCCCAAGGTCTACGCCACCACCAACCCCATGCGCGTGGCACAACTGATGGCGGGTCCGCTGCTCGTATTGCGCACGGTGTTCTCGCCTATCAGCGCTCCAATGGTGCGCAGCACCAGCTTTCTGGAGAAGCGCTATCGAAAGCGGAATTCACAAATGATCTCGGTTGATTCTTTGGGGCATGCCTTGGAATTGACCCAGGATGCCAGTACCACCGATGAAGAGCAGCGGATCCTACGCGGCATAGTGAAATTCGGCAACATCGATGTGCGGCAGATCATGCGGCCACGCACGGAGGTGGTCGCATTCGAAAAGGGCATCACTTTCAAAGAATTGCTGGCAGAGATCGTAGAGAGTGGTTTCTCCCGGGTGCCGGTCTACGATGAGACCTTGGATCGCGTGATCGGTGTTCTATACATCAAGGATGTGCTTCCGCACATCAACAAGGAAGATCATGAATGGCATTCCCTGTTACGCGAACCCTATTTCGTTCCCGAGAGCAAGAAGCTGGATGATCTGCTGAAGGAATTCCAGGATGAGAAGGTCCATCTCGCGGTGGTGGTGGATGAGTACGGCGGTACCAGCGGCATCATCACTTTGGAAGATGTGATCGAAGAGATCGTGGGCGACATTACGGATGAGTATGATGATGAGGACCTCATCTACAGCAAGCTCGATGATCGCACGTGGGTGTTCGAAGGCAAGGTACCGCTTACCGATGTCTATAGGATCCTCGGTGTGGAGGGCCAGCTGTTCGAGGAGCACCGGGGAGATAGCGGAACACTCGGCGGCTTCGTCCTGGAGCTAACAGGCAGGATCCCGAGAAAGGGGGAAAAGGTGGACCTGCAGAACTACACCTTCGTGGTGGAATCATCGGACAACAAACGGATACGCCGCGTGAAGGTGGTGGTTAGGGATGAGGCCGAAGTTTAAGATCCTGGCCATGCTGATCATCCCATTGGCGGCAGGTTGCGGTGGCGATGATCACGTGCCAAAGCCGCGCGGATATTTCCGTATCGACCTGCCGGAGCAGAAGTATGTGGCATGGGAAGATCCGGCCGTGATGGCCGCGGAGATCCCTGGCTATGCCCGCATGGCCAAACGGCGCGAGGCTGAAGGCACGCATTGGTATGATCTGCGCTTTGGCGGGCAACGCGCCACCATACACCTTACTTGGACACCGGTTGAAGGCAGGTTGATGCACCTGATCGGGGACGCACATACATTCCGGGGCACCCATGAGACAAAGGCCGCCCGCATCGTGCGCACACCGGTCATTCGCCCGAACGCAAGGGTCTTCGGCAACATGTACCATGTGGAAGGCGACGTGGCGAGTCCGATGGTCTTCTATCTTACGGACAGCACGGATAACTTCCTCTATGGATCGCTCTATTTCGACGTACGGCCAAATGCGGATTCACTTGCGCCAGTGACCGAACGCATACGGGAGGATATGACCCATTTCGCAGGCACGCTCGAGTGGCGTTGAAGATCAACAGCTTCAGCCTCTAACAGAGCCGCGGATGGCGTACGATCTGGCCGGCGATGCACGCACACTGTGTTCGGATGCCGTCCCGATGCTCCTACCGGTGCGATGAAGCACCATGATCAGGACCGTGAGCAGTAGGAGGGCGCCCATCTGGTGCGCCACACCCAACGCGATATCCACCTGGGTGAGCAGCGTAAGAACACCCAGCAGGAATTGCAGTGTGACCCCGATGATCAGCAGTTGCCATCCACCTCCTTCCAGCCCTTCATCCCCACGGAAACCGATCGCGAAGGAGATAAAGCCAATGGCGACGATCCATGCCAGGTTCCTATGGATGAACTGCACACCATCACGGTGATCGGTGAAATTCGTCCAATGATCGCCGAAAGCAGTGACGTTCCCGGGCATGAATTCGCCATTCATCAGGGGCCATGTGTTGTAGATCATACCTGCGTCCATTCCTGCGGTGAATGCGCCCCAGATGATCTGGAGCAACAGCAGGACCAACAGGGGCCTGGCCAGCCTTCCGGCGAGTCGCCCATTGCCGCGGAAGCATCTTCGGCCTTGCCGTAGATCGAGTATCGTCCAAAGCACCAATGCGAATACGGCGAATGCAGCGCAAAGGTGTATGGCCAGCCTGAAATGACTCACATCCGGTCTATCCTGCAGACCACTGGCCACCATGAACCAACCCAGTGCTCCTACAGCACCGCCACTGATCAGAATGGCCCATGTGCGCTTCAACAACCACCCTTTCAACAGACCCTTCCGCCAGAAGATCACGAATGGGATGATGAATACGAGGCCCATGAACCGGCCCCAATTGCGGTGCAGGTATTCCCAAAAAAAGATCTCCTTGAATCCAGCGAGATCCATATGCTGGTTCTTCAGTGTGTACTCAGGGATCCTTTTGTATTTGGCGAATGCCTCCTGCCATTCGGCTTCATTCATCGGCGGCAGTGCGCCCATGATCGGTTTCCACTCCGTGATGCTGAGGCCACTACCCGTAAGCCTGGTGATACCACCGATGGCCACCATGAACGCGATCAGAACGCATCCAGTTAGCAACCAGATCACCACCGGCCGGAACCGATGCTGATACGTTGGGTCAATGGTTCGGCCTGCCTGCAATCCTGGCCATCGCGGCTATGTCCGGAGATGGGCCGCAAAGGTAGGACCTGCAAGACCCATGCACTTGTCAGATCACAGTAAAGAATGCGGGCTCAGAGACGGAGGATCTGCGTAAGCAGGGCGAGAACAGAGGGGAGCAGAGAAGCACCGGAAGGCGCATACACGCGCACGCCCTTCTCTTCACCACGCTCTTCCGAGGTCCCATTGCCATCATGCTCCCGCTTCACTTGCTGGGTGATGTCAACGGCCAGTACTTTGTACTGGCCACCATGCAGGCCATGGATCGCCTCGATCATACGCGCATCATCGATCAGCGAACCATCATAGGTCACTATGGCGTGATCGAGCTCTTCGCCTTCAATGAACTTGATCTCCGCCAATGTGACGCCCGGCAATTTCGCCAATGCCTTGCGGATGGAACCACCGCACATCATCTCGCAGCTCATGCCTTCGATGCTGATGTCCGCGATGTGCATGGCCTCTCCTTCCGATATGGAGACCTCCTTCACCGTACGCTGAACATCCGCGGCCATGGCCGTATCAGCAGCGGTCTGCGGGGCATGGGAGCAGCCGGAAAGGACCGCGGCCAGCAGAATGGGGAGGATCGTTTCGCGCATATTCATGATCGATGTTACCACATGCATGGGACGCACCATGGTGCCAAAACGTTACAAAAGTATAGTACTTATGTGGAATAGAGGTCTGCTCTTAGACCAACAGCCTCCTTACCCTCGCGCCCACATGGTTGATATCCAATGACTTGGTTTCATCATGCACCTTTCCAGTGGTTGAAAGCTCGTTGAAAGATCCAACGGCTAGGCCGATAAAGCTTCTGTGGGGCCAGCTACTTTCGTGATGAACTGGTAAAGCGGAAGCGCACATGGATCGGCAGGGAGTTCACGTTCCTATCCATACACCATGATCAGCGGTATATACCCCCCTCCCGATCGGTACTTAGGCCCGGAAAGCGATGCAACTGTATCCATTCAATGCCCTTGACCTGCGAAAGCGGGCGGATCTGCTCTGGTCCTACGGCACCTTCATCGCAGTATGCCGGTGCAAGAAGCCGTATGTACAGTATTTTATGGTGAATGACTTCTTCGTAGAGATGCAGTTCGATCCTTCCAGTGTGAAGATGCTCGGGCTCATAGCCTTCGAAGGAGGTGAGCGGTACGAACGGATGCTGGAAGCCATCGACCTGCAAAAGCTCGGCATCTAGCGAGGCTGTTACTTTGCGGGCATGGCCGGAATGCCCGCACCACCTCATCTTGCCATCATTGGGCTGGGGGCTATTGGCAACGCCCTGCTGCCCATGGTGGCCTGCCAGGGTTTTGGCCACATCACGCTGGTGGATGGCGATACGATCGAAAAAGGAAACCTTGTAAGGCAACCTTTATACGGCAGCGGGGATATCGGCAGGTTCAAGGTGGATGTAGCGGTGGAACGTACAGCCCATCTGCATCTTGAGCGAAAGGTCACAGTTGTGAGAGCATTCCTGGATCAGGCCAACATCGCCGCGCTACTTCATGCGGTGGATCTCGTGGCCGATTGCATGGATGATCTGCACGCCCGGAAACTGCTGGACAGCACATGTGCTGAACTAGGTCTGCCCTTGGTGAGCGGCGCGGTGCATGGAGATCAGCTGCAGGTTTCCACTGCTCATGTATCATCCTACCCTGGCATTAACGAGCGCTTCCAGGGTCGGGCCACCACATTGCAGGATGGCTGTGATATGCGGAACGTACCGATCACGGCCACCGTGATCACGGCCGCGTTGATGGCCCAACGGCTTGGCAGGTTCCTGCACCATGCACCCGCCGATCCCTTCATGGACCTGCTCGATGTAAGCAAAGGGCAATGGCTGCGCATAGCCCCGCCCCTTCCACCGGAGGATGATCAACTCATCGCCTGATACAAATGGAGCATTACATGCCATTGCTCATACTGCTCGTGGCCGCCCTATATTCGAGTGTAGGCCATGGAGGCGCCAGCGGCTATCTCGCCGTGCTCCTGCTGGCGGGTCATGAAAGCGGGATCATAAGGCCCTCCGCACTCTTGTTGAATGTGGTTGTGAGCGCGATCGCATTCATCCAATTCCAGCGCGCTGGCCATTTCCGCTGGCGTCTTTTCTGGCCTTTCGCGATCGGATCCATACCTGCGGCCTTCCTCGGTGGTGGCATTTCACTGGATCCGGTCATCTACCAACGGCTTCTGGCACTCTGCCTGCTTTTCGCCGTTGGTAGGTTGCTTGGTGTTTTTGGCAAATGGCGGTCCGTGCTCGGTGACCCGGCCATTCCAATGGCCATTGTGATCGGCGCAGTGATCGGAATGCTTTCAGGTGCCATTGGGATCGGCGGTGGTATCATTCTCGGTCCGGTACTCCTGCTTTTCCGCTGGTGCCACATCCATGAAGCGGCAGCGGTGAGTGCACTCTTCATTCTGGTGAACAGCATATCGGGATTGGCAGGACTCCAAGGACCCATCCTTGCATCCCCAGAGATATTCGCCTGGCTTTCGGCCGCAGTGGCCGGGGGCATTGCCGGCTCATACCTGGGTGCCAGCAGAACGACAGCCTTGCACCTTCGACAGTTATTGGGGGCGGTGCTGATCATCGCATGCATCAAACTCCTGCTGCCATGATCGAGGTTGAACAGGCACGACGGCTGATCATGCAACAAACCACCGTTCTGCCGGTGAAGGAGATGCCGCTGCAAGCCGCACACCGGCATTTTGCCGCTGAGGATATCATGGCTCCGTACGATCATCCGCTCTTCCATAACAGTGCCGTGGATGGTTACGCTTTCCACTCCTCGCCGGAGATCCAGGAATGGAGGGTGATCGCCGAGGTGGCCGCAGGCGACATGTTCAACGGAATACTAGGTAAAGATGAATGCCTTAGGATATTCACCGGAGCCAGGCTGCCCTTGTGCGCGGACACGGTGATCATGCAGGAGCATGTTATGCGGGATGGCGATCGAATTCGCCTGAATGGCGATGCTCCAAAGCGTGGTGCCAACGTCAGGTTGAAGGGCGAGCAGGTGCGCGCAGGCGATGTGATCCTTCAGAAAGGTGATCCGCTCGCGCCCGCTGCCATAGGCCTGTTGGCCTCCGTGGGCGTTCGGAAGGTGCGCGTACATGAATGGCCCTATGTGACCATTGTGATCACTGGTGGCGAGTTTTCGGAAGAAGGATCAGAGGATGGGAAGATCTTCAGCAGCAATGATACCATGTTGTCCGCAGCGCTGGCGGCTCTCGGTGTGGAACCCTTGATCCTGAAAGCACCGGATGCAAAAGAGCCTCTTCGGGAAGCACTCCGGCATGCTTTGTCAAAGAGTGACCTGGTGATCACGACCGGCGGGGTCTCCGTAGGTGATCATGATCTGGTCCGTCCGGTCCTTGAAGAGGTTGGCTGCAAGATCATCTTCCACAAGGTCGCACAAAAACCAGGTAAACCGATGTTGTTCGCCACGGATGGGGATAGGATCGTGCTGGGCCTGCCCGGCAATCCGCGTGCTGTAATGATCCTTTTCTGGATGTATGTTTTGCCCGCGGTCCGCAAAATGATGGGCGCCAGTGGACCCTTCCTGCGCTCGGGACCCATGGCACTGGCGCATGATGTGGAACTGAAAGGCGAGCGCAGTGAATTCCGCGCCGCTCGTTGCCATAACGGCACTGTGGAACTGCTGCGCGACGAAGGGTCGCACATGCTCATGTCCTTGATGCAGGCCGATTCACTTGTCCATTTTTCCTCCACGATGCGCAGTGCCAGACGTGGTGAAATGGTCGAGGTCCATCATCTGCCACAACCATGAGCGTGACCGGTTGGACGGGTGTGGTACTCGTGGGCGGAAAAAGCTCCAGGATGGGCAGCGACAAGGCGTTGATCCAGATAGATGGAAGGACCATGATGGACCGGGCGCTGGACCTGCTTGAGCCTCATGTGCAGGACCTGCTTGTGATCGGAGATCCAATGAAATATGGACATGCCGGTCCGTTCGTGATCGCGGACGACATGCCCGGAAATGGTCCACTGGGGGGTGTTGTTACCGCTATGCGGTATGCGAGTCAGGATCGGCTCCTGGTACTCGCCTGCGACATGCCCAACATCAATGGAAGATTGCTTCAGTTCCTCCAAAGTGAAATGGGCACACGAACCGATGCGGTGGTACCCAGACATCAAGGTGGCCTCGAGCCACTCGCAGCCGCCTACCATAGAAGATGCGAGAGCATATTCAGGGAGAGGATCCTATCCGGGTCGTTGAAATTTTCTGATGCTTTGATGGATCTACGTATGGCCACGCCCCTGATCGAGCCTGGCGAACAGGGTTGGCCGGAGGGTCTATTCAGGAACTTGAACCATCCGAGCGATCTTTGAACCATGAAAGTGCTGCTCTTCGGCATCCTTGCGGAAAAAGCGGGGGCCGATATGCTGGAACTCGAGGTGGAAAGCACCCTGGGGCTTCGACAACGATTATCGGAGCAGGTGCCCGATGCGGATCTATTGTCCTATGCGATCGCGGTGGATCGACGGATCGTTCATGATGACATTCGGCTGACAGGGAATGAAGAGATCGCCCTGCTGCCGCCATTCGCGGGAGGATGAGTGGAACAGCACATAGGGAGCGGAACATCTTCGTGGAAGGTCCTTTGGACCCGATGTCCATCGGTGAAAGTATCGCGAAACATTCCGGAAAGACCTCCATCGGTGCGCATGAGCTATTCCTTGGACAGGTGCGGGCAGATGAGATGAACGGCCGCAGAGTGGAGGCGATCGAGTATTCCGCATACAAGGAGATGGCGATGGCGGCGATGACGGCCATCCGCGAGGAGACCTTCGAGCGGTGGCCGATAACCTGCCTTCATGTGCATCACGCTCTCGGCCGCATATCAGCCGGCGAACTCTGCTTCATGGTATTCGCCAGCGCCGCGCATCGCAAGGCGGCGAGGGAAGCTGTGGCATATGTGACCGATCAGGTGAAGCAACGGCTACCGATCTACGGCAAAGAGCTTTTCAAGGAGGGAGGCCATCAATGGAAAGTGAACGACTGAAGCGATGGTGGACATAACCCACAAACCCACCAGCCTGCGCGAAGCAACGGCGACAGCATTGGTGACCGTTGGGTCTTCTGCGACGATTGAAGCGGTGAAGGAAAGGCGAGTGCCTAAAGGTGATGTGTTGGAGAGTGCGCGCATCGCGGCATTGTTCGGTGTGAAAAGGACGCACGAGATCATACCTGATTGTCATCCACTGCCGATCGAACATGCCGAATGCACTTTCGCGCTCGGTGAGCAGGAGATCATCATCACCATGCGCGTCCGCACGATCTACCGCACGGGCGTGGAAGTGGAGGCCATGCACGGAGCGAGTGTCGCGGCACTCACGATCTATGACATGTTGAAGCCGATCGACAAGCAGGTGGTGATCGGAGGCATCCGGCTTGTGGAAAAGCATGGAGGCAAAAGTGATTGGAAAGACCGGTTCGATGTGCCGGTGAAGGCCGCCGTGCTCACGATCAGTGATGGTGTACACAGGGGAAAAAAGGAGGATAAGGCCGGCCCTGCCATCGTGGCAAAGCTGCAGGGGTGTGGGGTCGATGTTCTGGAGCAGACCGTGGTGGCGGATGAACCCGAAGCCATTGTTCAGCAAGTACGCTCGTGGTCTCAAACAGGTCTCGATGTGATACTCACGACAGGAGGCACAGGTTTATCCTTGCGGGATCGCACTCCGGAAGCGATAGCACCTTTGCTGGATCGTGAGATCCCAGGGATCATGGAAGCCGCACGCGCTTATGGGCAACAACGCATGCCCTGGTCCATGATGAGCAGAGGCATCGCGGGCATGATCGGCCGTACGCTTGTGATCACATTGCCGGGATCAACTCGTGGAGCACAAGAGACCATGGACGCATTGTTCCCATTCGTGCTTCATGTGGTGAAAGTTCAGGAGCATGCCTTCAGGCATGGTCAATGATCCGTAAGCGTTCACCCTCCGATCGCCACCATCGGCCTCACGCTGAGATCATGAAGTACAGCCTCCTGGCTTTCTGATCGGAAGGGTGGTAACCCGCCCAGCATGGCATGCTTCGCAAGTACATTCTCGCGGATCAACGCCGAAATGTCCTTCCCTTCGCGTAGGGGTGTGAGTAGATCGGTCTCCGTTCTGGCGAACAAGCAATTGCGCATCCTGCCTTCCGCGGTGAGCCGAAGCCGGTCGCAGTTCCCACAGAATGGATCCGTTACCGTGCTGATCACGGCGAAGGTGCCCAGCCAGCCTTGTACCCGAAAGCTTTTGGCCGTGCTGCTGGGTTCATCCTGGAGCTTTTCGATCGGGTGCGTTCCACAGATGCGATCGATCATTTCCGCATAGGTGTACACTCTCTCCCTGCCCCATCTATTTCCTCTGAACGGCATGAACTCGATGAAGCGCACATGAATGGGATGGTCGCGTGTGAGGTCCACAAAGCGGATGATCTCATCATCATTGATACCGCGCATGACCACCATGTTGAGCTTCACGCGCAGGCCAAGTCCCAAAGCACGCATGATGTTATCCAGCACGCGATCCACACCTTGCCGCCGCGTGATCCGATCGAAGCGTTCCTGTTGGAGGGTATCCAGGCTGATGTTGATAGTCTTCAACCCGGACAGCATGAGATCATTCAGATGCCTGTGGAGCAACATGCCATTGGTTGTGAGTCCGAGCTTCACCGGCAAACTGGAAAGATCGCCTACGATCGCCGCCACATCCGGCCGAACCAATGGCTCGCCACCCGTGATCCGGATCTTGTTGATGCCGAACTGCCGCACGAAGATCCGGGCTAGCAGCGCGATCTCCTCCCGGGTCATCAGCTCGTGTCGCGGAAGGAACCGTTGATCCTCCGGCATGCAATACGTACAGCGCAGATCGCACTTGTCCACGATGCTTATCCGCAGACTGTGGTGCTCCCGGCCATGGCCGTCCATCAATGGCACATGAGCCATGCGATAAAGTTACCGGCTTTCCGCATCCAGTACTTCCGGCGTTCGCGCCACCACATGGATCGATCCTGCTCCTGGTGAACATTCGCGCGGTGCTGCGAAGACGAACAAGGCGTAGTACAAGGCGAAGAATGTGGCGCCAGCCTGGGTCTCTATCGTGTCATCCGTGAGCGATCCTATCCCAATTATGAGCGCCCACGCGATGAATAGCGGACTCCTCAATGCCTTCATGCGCCAGACCGGCCAAATAAGACAAAGCGCTGCGAAGGCACCGCCCACCAGCCCGAAGGAAATGAGGATGGTGAGATATTGATCATGCGCGCGGTGCCGCCACTCCGGTTTCAATTTACTGCGCATGAGTTCATATTGCCGTTGGAAAGCGGGACCTGTATCCCCTGTTCCAACCCCAATGATCCAGTTGCGCTGGAATATGGCCAGGCCGGCCCTCCAGAACTCCAGGCGCATGGTTACCGAATGGCCGCTCACATCACCACCAGCACGGTAATTATCGATCTCGAACATCACCTCTTCGAACCGTTCCCTGATCCGGGAACGGGTACCCATCCGGTGATCGGGTATCCCTTGTTCAATGCGCCGCACATCTTCATCGCTGAGTGCATTCACACCTTCCAGATCCTTTGGCAGTCTCTTCGATGCCAGATAGCGGAAGAGGGTGGCATAGACGATGTGCCCCTTATCATCCGACCCGTAGAAGGAGCGATCGCTTCTCTGTTCCCATGCCCATGCCGCTTCACTCCAGGCGATCTCCGACCAGATGTGCTGTCCATTCTGCTTCTGCCGGTCGTTCAACTTATGCATGTATGGTTCACCTGCAGCGCTATGCGTTGGCAATTCGGACCGGGAAGGCGGCTCCGTGAAATACCGTTGGCCTACCTCCTGCACCAGCCAGGCCAGCCCGATAAGGAACGGAAGCAAGACACCCGCACGGAAGGCCCAGCGCAGGCTTCCCCTGCGTGCGGCGGTCCAGCGCCAGACCAGCACCACACCTACTACCAGCAGGATCACGAAAGCCTGGATGCTTCCCAGAAGATCGAGGAAGAAAATGGCCCAGGCCACAAGTGCAAAGTGCAAGACCTGCTGCCATATCGATCCAGCCAAATAGTGGAGGAACACCACGACACTGAAACAGAGCAGAAGTGCCAACCTGATGTGGCTGATGAACGCGGAAAGCTGCCGGTACTCCGATGACATGCCCCGCATCAGCAGGCATACAACAGTACTCGCGATAACACTATATGCTCCGATAAGCAGCAGGGACCGGTATTCCTTCTCTTCAAGCGGGGGTGAGGAAGCCAATACGACCCCGAAGACAAGTACGGGAAGCAGTATGCGGACCAACGAAACACCCCAATCCATGCCCTCTGCGGAGGTCCAAAAGAGCCCGAGGACATGCAAGCCAAAGAAACCCAGGAAAAAGAGCGATGGCGCCGAGCCAAAGGCCAGGCGCCATCGCATGCCTCGATCCTTGCGTGCTATCCCCTCAACGAGCCAGTTGGCAACGAGGAGCATCTGAGCCATGCTCAACAAGGCGGTGCTCCAAGGCAGGAACACGAGGCAAAGCCCGAGCGCCACTATGTGAACGGTACGGAACGGATCTTTCATTCCTCATATCCGGCGGATCGCCGGCGCCGTACCCAAAGCTTATCTGCCTACTGTTCCTGTGCCGGCCAGGATCACCGGATAGCTATCCCCGTTGAGCACCTCCACGGCCTTGCGGACGTAGGGATCGGTCTCCATGGAAGCCCGTGCCCGGCCGGTCTGGAAATGATAGCGTGATACAAGCTCACTGCGAAGCACCTCCTCGATATCGGTGCGGAAGCGAACGAGATCTTCGCTGCGATCGGGAGTGATCTCCTGGCGGAGCTTCTCAATGGCTTCCTTGGCATGTTCGAAATAGCGTTCCTGCCTTGCCTTCTCCTCCAGCACCTCCAGCGCATCCACGGTCTCCGTATCGTACTCGAAATGGCGGCCATTCACGAATGCCGTGAAATCATTGTAGATCTCATCGGTGATCTTGAAAGTGCCGGGATCCCCGATCTCCGGATGGGTGTGGCGGTACTGTGTTGCATAGTCGAAGAACGCATCACTGGCAAATAGACCACCGACCACCTTGGCCAGCTCGGGATCCTCCACCTCCAGGTCCGGCAGTATCCCACGGCCATCGAACACAGGTCTTCCATTGCGCGTCTTGAATTCGGCGATGGCATCATCACTGACCTCGGTGGCCTTCCCGGTACTATCTCGGTGCGCATAATCGAGTTTCTGGATGCAGCGGCCACTGGGTATATAGTACTTCGCCACGGTCACCTTCAGTTTGCTGTTGTAGTAAAGATCACGCGTCTGTTGCACAAGGCCTTTACCGTATGTGCGCTCACCAATAACGACGGCCCGATCCAGATCCTGCAAGGCACCACTCACGATCTCGCTGGCACTGGCGCTTTGCCCATCCACCAGCACCACCAATGGGATCTCCGCATCCAGTGGTTCACTCAAGGTCTTGTAGCTTTTGTCCCACTCCGGGATCCGGCCCTTGGTCTCCACCACCAATTGGTTCTTCGGCACGAATAGGTTCACAATGTTCACCGATTCACGCAGAAGGCCACCGCCATTGCCACGCAGATCCAGGATCAGCTTGTGCGCGCCCTGGTCCTTCAACTCCTTCACTGCTGTGCGCACCTCCTGACCAGCTGTCTGTGTAAAGCTGTTCAATTTGATGTAACCCACGCCATTGGTGTTCTCCAGCACCGCCTTGAAGGGCACATCGGGTATCTTGATCTCCTCACGGGTCAATATGTGCTCCTGTACATCGCCACCATTGCGGCGTGTCACCATCTTCACACTGCTGCCGGCCTGGCCTTTCAAAAGTTTGCTCACATCCTCGGTATTCAACCCGGAGATCTGGCGGCCATCCACCTCCACGATCTCATCACCTGCCCAGATGCCGGCCTTCATGGCGGGGAATCCTTCATAGGGTTCACTGATCACCACCTTCTCATCCTTCTTTTTGATGAGCGCACCGATGCCGCCATACTGACCTGTGGTCATGAACCGGTAATCCTCGATATCGCTTTCCGGTATGTACTGGGTGTATGGATCCAAAGAGGCCAGCATGGCATCAATGCCGGTCTTCATCAACTTTCCCGGCTGCGTATCATCCACATAGTAGATGTTCAGCTCTTTGTACAGCTCGGTGAAGATCTCCAGGTTCTTGCTGATCTCGAAGAAGCTGTCCCCGGCCGAGATCGTGAATGCACCTCCGCCAGCCACTGCGGCGGCGGCCACCCACATTCTCCAACGTGGTGCTTTTCTGGCAGGTTTGTTATCCATGGGTGTGGTTGTGTTCGGGTACTGGGTCATGACCATGGCCACCCCAGGGGTGGCAGGAAAATAAACGTTTCAACGTAAGCATACCGCCCCGGAAGGCACCGAAACGCCGCAGCGCCTCCATGCCATATTCGGAACAAGAAGGGGTGAACCGGCAGGCACCTGGCAGCAGCGGGGAGAGCAGAAGCTGGTAAAGCTTCACCATACCCATGAGCGGAAGCGCGAGCAGCCTAGCCATGTTCATTCAACCAACGGTCCAATGAGCGGGTTATTTTCAGGCGCGTCTCCTGGAAGCCGATCGGTTCCCTTCCCTGGTAGATGAAGAGCCAGGCGTAGAGTGCGTTCCGCCCCTGCAACCGCTCATGCAAATGCGGCTTGTTCAGTCGCCAGGCTTCGCGCATGAGGCGGCGGACACGGTTGCGCTGTACCGCACGCTTCATATTACGCCTCGGTACGGCGAAGGCCACCTGTGCCTGCACTCCATCCTGTGGTCCCAACTTCTTCCCCACCAGCTTTATCGGACTCTCATGTACTGCCTTCCCTGTGGATACCACCTCCTTCAGCCGTATGCGGCCACAAAGGCGTTCCGCTTTGGTGAAGTTAACACCGGTAGCGGCAGATGGACCTTCAACGGACATGAATGGTTGGATGAATGGCGGCCGGGGCAGCACGAAGGTCCGAAATGTTCGTGACCGCCCATTCGCCGCGATGGCGGTGTTTCAACATCAGGGCCTTTACGGCTATTTCTTCCTGCCCTGCCGCTTGATGAACAGCTCGATCGCCCCTGTCATGGATGGTGCTTCCGGCAGCGGCGCCTCGACATCAAGCCGCAGTTCATTCTCACGGGCGGCCTTCGCAGTGGTCGGTCCAAAAGCGGCGATGATGGTATCATCCTGCTTGAAATCCGGGAAATTCTTTTTGAGGCTTTCGATGCCACCCGGGCTGAAGAAGACCAGCATATCATACTTCAGGTCCTTCAGATCGCTGAGATCGCTGGCCACAGTGCGGTAGAACACCGCATTGGTATAGTTCACATTCGCTTTTTCCAGCAACGTGGGGATCTCCACCTTCTGGATATCGCTACAAGGCACGAGGTAGCGTTCGCTCTTGTGTTTCTTGATCACATCCATGAGGTCGGCGAAGGTCTGCTTGCCGATGAAGACCTTGCGCTTGCGGTATATGATGTACTTCTGCACGTAATACGCCACCGATTCCGAAACACAGAAATACTTCATTGTTTCTGGAACAGTGATCCGCAGTTCCTTGCACATGCGGAAGAAATGATCCACCGCATTCCGGCTGGTGAGGATGATGGCCGAATGGTCCAGGATGTTGATCCTCTCCTGCCTGAAATCTTGCGCGGGCACGGCCTCCACTTTGATGAATGGCCTGAAATCGATCTTCAGGTTGTACTTGCGGGCAAGCTCATGATAGGGAGACTTGTCATCCGCAGGCGCGGGTTGTGAAACGAGTATGGACTTGATCTTCAAGGCCGCCCGGCTTATAGGTTGAACAGGGATGGGATGGAGGGCCGCAGAGCGTGGATGAGAAGCAGAAGAGGCAGGATCTCGGCGCCGCAAAGGTAAATAATAATGTAGCGGGATGGCACGCCCTCTCCAGAGCCGATCCAGAATGCCCTTACCCACCTGTAGATCAGCGAAAGCACCAGCAATACGGCGCCTGCGATGAGCAACGGCAAGCGCCACTCCGCACGGTAGGCTATGAGCACCACCAAGGGCAGCAGAATAATGCCGGCAAGGATGAACAGCAGCAGACCTGTGTACAGGTGCTCCTGCATGCCACCATCCGCCTTCACCAGGGCACCCAAGAACCACACCAGCAACGCCTGACCGAGCACTACGGCGAATACCAGGAGCATGACATGGTGGAATGGTGGAGCCGCGGCGGCGGCAACCAGCATGGCCCCCTGCCAGATGAACAGGGCGAGTACGGCCACGGCTATGGAGACCAGACCGAGCAACGTTCGATCCCGCAGATCGATCTCCTCGCGCAGCGCCTGCCGGCCAAGACGCATGCTGAATATGGCCTGGGTAAGAAGCCTCCACTTCCGCGGAGAGTTCACGTTGATCATCGCCAGCAGAGCGAAGGAGAACAGGAGTATGAGCGTGACCCACTCGGCATTGAGCGGGTCCATCGCACGAAGCATATCTGCCGAACCGCCCATTTCCATGCCCGGCAAAGGTAAACGGACACTGGCCCGCTCCGTTGCGGAATGGCTAATTTTGCGCCCGAAATACATAAGGCCACCCAGCATCCGGATGGCCATCCCCGCCTACATGAGCACCCCTACCACATCTGCAACTGCGCCCCAGCGGAACACGGCCAAACGAAGCAGTTCCGATCTCTATCAAGCACATGACCATTACCAGGTGGATGAGCTTTTGACAGAGGAACATAAGCTGATCCGGGATACGGCGCGCAAGTTCGTGAGCAAGCACCTGAAGCCGATCATTGAAGATGCCTTCGAGAACGCCACCTTCCATCCAGAGATCATTCCCGGATTGGCGGAGATCGGCGCCTTCGGGCCCATGATCCCGCAAGAGTATGGCGGCATGGGGCTGGACCAGATCAGCTACGGCCTCATCATGCAGGAGATCGAGCGGTGTGACAGTGGCCTTCGAAGCCTTTGCAGCGTGCAGGGATCGCTGGTGATGTACCCGATCTGGAAATACGGTAGCGAGGAACAGAAGAAGAAATGGCTGCCCAAGCTCGCGGCCGGTGAAATGATCGGCTGTTTTGGCCTTACCGAACCCGATCATGGCAGCAACCCTGGCGGCATGGTCACCGTGTTCCAGGACAAGGGCGACCATTACCTGCTGAACGGTGCCAAGATGTGGATAAGCAACAGCCCCATAGCCGATATCGCGGTGGTGTGGGCGAAGGCGGAGAACACCGAAGGCCGCATCCATGGCTTGATCGTGGAGCGAGGCATGGAAGGCTTCACCACGCCTACCACACATGGCAAACTTTCGCTACGAGCCAGCCCCACAGGC
>JAEZCB010000134.1 GCA_023412755.1 Bacteroidota bacterium | reverse complement strand
CCGCTGCCGATGATCAGTACGGAGCGGATGCTTTTGTCTTTGGGCATTTCCGGTGTTGTAACCGGAGTGCGAAGGTAGCTCGCAGCGCGGGAATGGAGCGGGGTTGTGGATAAGAGGCGGGGTTTGTGGGAAGTTCTTTCGATCAGACGATCAGAAAATTAGATGATCAGATAATGGGAATGCCTTTCTCCGACCTTGGATGGTGATGGAATCAGATGATCTGAAAATGGGAATGCCTTTCTCCGACCTTGCTGGCGGACGCGACGACGCAACAGGTTCGAGGCGTATTTGACCTGGGGAGACATCTTGAAGACGCGTGCTTGCGAGCGACGGGATCCCATGAGATCGCAGAAGGGTTGGAAGTTCTCCTTGTGGTTCGGACTTTCGATACCACCTCATTTTAATGTTGGGCTTTCATGCATATCCATGCTCGCTTATGAAACTTGCCGGGTAATTTATCTACTGTGGCAAGATCATCCTCTTAATTACATTACGTTTGTAAGAGACCAGATCCTCATGAAACGATCATTACTCTTCATCGGTACGGTGTTGCTTGCTTGCTCAATACATGCGCAATTGGCCAATACAACATGGGACCTGGCATTGTTCGGGACACCCGTGAGTGCCATGCAATTCGGCGATGACGGCATCATGTACATTTTGCAAAACGGTCAGCAGTTCGTTGCGGAAGCTACATATACGGACATCGGTGATATATTCACCGTTACCGGTCTGCCAGGGAATGATTGTACGCAAACAGGTATCTACACGTATGAGATCACCGACAGTGAATTGCAATTCACCTTGGTCGAAGATGTCTGCCCAGGGCGCCCGGATGTTTTCATTCAACTTACCTGGACATCCACTACCATTGTCATAGCCGATCATTCCATCAGCCACGCCGCCATCTATCCGAATCCATCGGATGGCACGATCCATATCCAACATGATGTGGATGGCGGATCAACGATCCGGATATTGGACATGAATGGCAGGCCCTTCTATTCGACCCGCACCCTTGACCATCACACAGAGTGGGACATTTCGCAATTGCCCTCTGGAACGTATCTATTGGAGTTGATCACGATCGAAGGCCGGGAGTTGCGCAAGCTCATGCTTGATTGAACGCTGACTTGCCGAAATGGTCGGAGCGGCTGTATTATCCAGCCAATTCTTTGGAGATAGGTTCATTTCCGATAGCACTCCGACATTTGATGTCGTAATAATTTCCTGTAGCATCGCTTTGATTTCCATGCGGTGATCCGCTTCTTTGGCGCATGAAGCGGAATATCGTCTTTCCCCTGCGCGTTCTCCACGTCCTTTCCATACTGCTGGCGGCGGCATACCACTCACCGGTGCGATCACAACAACTCGTGCAGATCCCGAACCCTCCGGGTTATTCCAACAATACCTGCGGTGCGCTGGGCTCACCGATCGAATACAACGGAAAGCTGTACTATCGTTTCAAGAACAATGCGGAGGTGAATGAACTGATGGAATTCGATGGTGGCAGCTATACACTGATCCCAACACCGCCAGGGCACTCCGATCAGGACCGTGGCTATGTGGGCGAGCCGTACGTGTACAACGGTGATCTGTACCTGCGCTACCGCAACAACGCCGGCAATTACCAGATGTATAAGTTCGACGGGAGCACGCTGGCGCTTGTTCCTAATCCTCCCGGCCATGACGACAACCTGGATGGCTACCATGGTGCGTCGATGGAATACAATGGTTTACTCTACATCTCCTATCGTAACAACGATGGCTTCACCTCCTTGTATGCCTACGATGGTTCACAGCTCACAGCGATCACAGGTCCGCCAGGTTTCACTGAATATGGGTATGGTGGAAACATCGCCCGGCCACCTGTGTCGTATAATGGACACTTATACCTCGCCTACCGCGATGATAACGGCGCTTACATCCTGAACCGGTACAACGGCGATTCCTTCGCAGTGGTACCGAGCCCACCGGGGCATGATGACAACCTGAGGGGATACAACGGTGGCGCCATCGTGCACAACGATCATTTGTTCATGCGATACCAGGACGATCAAGGGGTGTACCGGATGTTCCGATACGATGGTACCGACCTAGTACAGATCGCCAATCCGCCCGGCCATTCCCAGAGCGGTTATGGCTTGCAGCTCAATAATGTGATCTATGCAAACTATCTGTACCTCCAGTTCCGGAACAACCTGAACGTACGGCAGATGTACCGCTACAGCCTGGGCTCCTATGAATTGGTGCCAAATCCCCCGAACCACCATTTGACCAATGCCGGCTACTGGGGCGAGCAGATCGTGCACAATGGCTTCCTTTACTTGCGCTACACCAACACAAGCAGTCTGCACCAGTTGTACCGATATGACGGCACCGACCTGTCTCTGGCACCCAATCCTCCGGACCATACGGAGGCCTTCCATGGTTATGCCGGCGATCCCATCGAATACCAAGGTGAACTGCACCTACGCTACCGCACGAATGATGGCTATTATCAATTGTACAAACTGGACCTAACAGTGCACCTGGATGAGGATCGGACCTCGCCTTCGATCGAGATCTTTCCCAATCCGGCCAGCGAATTCTTCACCGTTCGATCGGAGGCTTCCGGCATTGCCGAGGTGCGTACGTTGGACGGTGAACTGGTGAAAACGTTTGCCGTACACGGCGATCGAGAAATTCGCGTACATCCGGATGTTGCCGCCGGGACCTATCTGTTTCAATTGACAACGGAGAAGGCGGTGATCACAAGAAGGATCCATATGGTGAGGTAGCCGGTGTGTGGGACATCCGGAGCCTCATCCCAGCCCGAACCTCCCCACCACCACATACTTCTCGCCTTCCTTCAAACCACCTCGCAACAAAATCACTTCGGTCACCCATTCGGTCCGTTCGAATATGTGCGGTGCCAATGCCTTCATCGCCTTTGCCATTTGATCGGCTGGAAGCTTTCGCGCGATGGTGAGCATCGGCTTCGAGGTGGAGTGGATCCCCAGACGGTTCAAGGCCTTGTTGCTTTGCAAACCGTTTCGGATCGCCTTCCGCAAGGCGATGATCGGTATCTTTTCTATCGGATCGATGAATATCGTGCTGTTGTCCTGCAATTGATGGATCCCGCTGAAGTGTATGGTGAACGCCGGTGCTGATCGGGCAGCACGTTGGATCCCATCGATCAGATAGCGCTCATACCCGATCGGCAGGTACGCGTACAACAACGTGATGTGCGCTACCGATCGTTCACCCAGGAACGTTCCGATCGCCTGCCCCAGTTCTTCCTTCAACCGTGTCACCTCGATGATCATCTCTTGCGAAGGTGAGATCACAACGAGATACCGGAAGATCTCCACCGAAGTATCGAACAGCGCCGGCTGCTCACCCCAGTCTTCTCCATTCGCGATCGATCTCCGGCTCGGCATCCTTCAAAGTTCGATCGGTTTTCCAGCAGTTGGTGGGATCTTTGCATTCTCATTTCTGATCATCTCATCATCTCATCATCTGATCTTCTGATCGACCCTTGCCCTCCTTCACCTACGGCTTCAACCTCCATTACCGAACCTATGGCAGCGGCCCGCAGCACTTTGTGTGCTTCCACGGCTTCAGCCGCAGCGGTGGCGACTTCTGGTTCCTGGGGAATTCCCTGGGACGCCGTTGCACTTTCCATGCCTTCGATCTCCATTTCCATGGCAGCAGCATTGGAGATCCGCAACGTGCCGATGATCCCTTCACCCCGGAAGAGATCCGCGATTTTTTTTCGGCATTCGCCGATCATCTGGACCAGGAGAAGATCAACGTCTTGGGCTACAGCCTGGGCGGCCGTATGGGATTGAGCCTGCTGGAGACCATGCCTCAGCGGCTGCGGCATGCTTTTCTGGTAGCCCCCGACGGCCTGAAGATGCGTCCGTGGTACCGCGGGCTTGCAGCTTCCGCAATTGGCCGCAGCCTTTACAAGAGCTTCGTGGACAAGCCCCAGCGATTCCATCAGCTAGTGCAGGGCCTGCGCAAAATGAACGTGGTGAATGACCGCATGGTGGAGTTCGTGATGCGCCATACTGCTCAAAAGGAACGCCGCCAGTTGCTACATGATGTCTGGCTGAGTTACCGTCTGCTGGAACCCGATCTGCGTACGGTGGCGAGCAAACTCATTGAACATGATGTGTACGCCCACCTGATCTTTGGTGAATATGATCGGGTGATACCACCAACACTGGGGCGCAACCTGAAGCTGCTGGCCCCTAAGCATGTTTCAGAAGAAGTGCTGCCTAGTGGCCATTGGCTGCTGGGCTACCCGCTGCCGGACCTGATCGCGCATCACCTGGACAAGAACGCATGAAAAAAGGGAGCCGAAGCTCCCTTTTCCAGAGTTCACTAGGTGCAGCCTTCTTACTTGTGGCTGGGTTCGTCGCTCACGGAGAGCTTCCTGCGGCCTTGACGGCGCCGGCTGGCCAGTACGCTACGGCCAGCGGGGGTGCTCATCCGCTCACGGAAACCGTGCTTATTGGTGCGTTTGCGCTTGCTGGGCTGGTAGGTACGCTTCATGGCCGTAGTTCTTTCTAAATACCCGCAGTCCTATTGCGGGGGTGCAAATGTAAGCGTTTCCCGGATCTTCACAAATCCATGTGATCAGGCCTTAAAGGTGGACATCCTATGCTATCGGCTGGCGAACCGCACCCGATCCATCCCCAGCGCATGTACGTTCCCATCCTCCAACTCCAGGATCAACCGGCCGGAATGGTCCACATCCATGGGCCGTGCGATCACGTTGCCTCCATCCAGCGTGAGCTCCGCCCAACGGCCTTTGGCCCATAGCACATCGGTGTAGGGTTCCATCAGGACATCGCCCTGTTCCAGCCTCAGGTACCATTCCTCCAGCCGCTGGCACAGCACTTCCAACAGCCGCATCCGATCGAGGGCATGGCCGCATTCCAGGGCAAGGCTTGTTGCCAGGAGATCTTCATTGAGATCCCGGTTGTTCACATTCAAGCCGATGCCGATGATGCTTGCGGACACGCTTTCACCCAGAATATCGTTCTGGATAAGGATGCCGGCGATCTTCCGCCTTTCCACCAGCACGTCATTCGGCCATTTGATCCGCACCTCCCCTTTCACCGTATCCTGCACCAGCTGGTGTACGGCAAGGGCGGCCATGCGGCTCAGCACGAACTGATGTTCCGCCCGCAGATCCTGCGGCTTCAAGATCACACTGAAGGTGAGATCTTGGCCAGCTACAGATGTCCACGAGCGGCCGCGCTGCCCCTGGCCAGCCGTCTGTTCATGCGCCAGAATGACCGCTCCGTGGCCTGCTTTTGCGCTTCGGATCAGTTCGGCAGCGGTTTTGTTGGTACTTTCAGCGGAACCGAGTGCGATGAACTCTTTACCGAGAAAGCGTGTGGAGGGGTTGAACGGCATGAAGATCAGGCCAGAAGCGCACTTGGTAACTTTGTACCTTTGAACGGACCCAAGATAGACCGGATGAAGAAAACGAAGGGCGCCCTCGCCGCCCGTCTGGTGGATGCGATCGTAGCTGGCATCCAGGAAGTGAAAGGCAAGGATATCGTGCATCTCGATCTGCGCGATGTTCCCAACACGATAGCCGATCACTTCATCATCTGCCATGGTGACAGTGCCACCCAGGTGGAGGCCATCGCAGGGTCCGTGGAAAAATTCGCCCGGGAAAAAGCCGGCGAAAAGCCATGGCATACCGAAGGGGAACGGAATGCCGAATGGGTGCTGATGGACTTCGTGGACGTGGTGGTGCACATCTTCCACCGCGACAAGAGATCCTTCTATGCACTTGAGGACTTGTGGGGGGACGCCGCCCGTACAAGCTATGAGAACGTGGCGTGACCAAACGGAGAGACCAGAACTGTGGAGAACAACAGCAACAAACGGAACGACCGGAATGAGAAGGATCGGCCCAAGCGCTCCTTCAACTTCTATTGGATCTATGGGATCATCATACTGGTGATCCTATCGATCAACCTGTTCCAATACAACAGCGGAAGCACAACATCCATAAGCAATGCCGAGTATCGTGAGATGCTCGAAGCAGGCGATGTGGAGCGCATCGTGGTGGTGAATGAACAGCTGGTGAGGGTCTTCATCAAGAAGGAAGCACTGGAAAAGGAGCCGCACTCCAGCAAGGTCAAGAGCTCACCCATCAGTGGGCGCAACACCTACGGACCGCACTATCGTTTCAACATCGGCACATCCAATTTGCTGAAGGACCGTCTTATTTCCGAAGCTGAAGAGCACAAGGTGGCCTACGATTTCGAAACGCAGGATAATAGGGGCCGCGAGATCCTCAATTGGGTGCTGTTCTTCGGCATC
>JAEZCB010000117.1 GCA_023412755.1 Bacteroidota bacterium | reverse complement strand
AGATGTGTATAAGAAGACAGACCACACCTTCGGTCTCCAGTAATTCCTGCATTTGTGTGGGTGAAGAGAAGTGATGCTTGCCGGTGAGCATGCCGTTGCGGTTCACAACGCGATGCGCGGGCACGGGCGGCGACACCGTGTGCGAACTGTTCATGAAATAGCCCACGATCCGGCTGCTGCGCGCGGCACCGATGTATTTCGCGATCGCGCCGTAACTAGTGACACGCCCGGCAGGGATCTGCCGCACCACGTCCATCACATCGGCGAACAGGTCACGTTCCTGCACCGCATCATTCACGAGAATGCGTCTGCGCATGATCACACCGGCCTTACGCCGAAACGAACATAGTGGATCGTGCGCCCTTCCTCCAGCCACATGCTCTCGTAATAGGTGCGGATGTTCAGGATCGCCTGTTGATCGGTCGGTACGCGCTTCACCAGGTCTTCATACACGTTGGCACTCTTTTCAATTAGAGGCAGCTGGTGTTCAGCGATCTGTTCCAGCGTGTATTCGTACAGGATCGGGCTGTCGGTCTTCAAGTGGATGATGCCGCCGACCTTCATGATGCGCTGGTAGCGCTGCAGGAATAGCGGGCTCGTGAGCCGTTTGCGCGCCTTGCCGATCTGCGGATCGGAGAAGGTGAGCCAGATCTCATCCACTTCACCTTCGCCGAAACAGCGCGTGATGTGATCCACATGCGTACGCAGGAAACCCACGTTCTTCAAACCTAGTTCGATCGCGTTCCGCGCGCCACGCCAGATGCGCGCACCCTTGATGTCGACCCCGAGGAAGTTCCGATCGGGCATCAGTTGCGCCAGGCCGACGGTGTACTCACCACGCCCACATCCAAGCTCTAGAACAAGTGGTGCCTCCCGCTTGAAGAAGTCGCTGTTCCAGCGGCCGCTGTAGTGGAGTTCCTGCCGGGATAGCTCCGAGAACGTGGGCTGTACCACGTGATCGAAGGTGAGGTTCTCCTGGAAACGGCGGATCTTGTTCTTGCCCATTCTCTTCCGCCTTTTGCGGCCCGCGAAAATAGTCCGGTGCCAGCGATGATCTTTGAGGCATGTTCCATGGTGCGCGCATACTTGTGGCCCCGCTCGACTGGGGACTGGGCCATGCCGCGCGCTGCGTGCCGATCGTGCAGGCGTTGATGCAGCAAGGTGCCGTGCCGGTGATCGCGGCCGATCGCGGTCCGCTCGCGTTGCTGCAAAAGGAGTTCCCGGAACTGGAGCATGTGCGGTTGCCGGGAACGCCGGTGCACTATTCCAGTGGCAATAAACAGCTGCTGACCCTCGCCCTGCAATTCCCGCGCATGCTCCGATCGATCGAAGAAGAGCATCGCGCCACGGAAACGCTCGTGGCTGTATCGCGGATCGATGCCATCATAAGCGATCAACGTTTCGGCGTGCGCTGCGATCGGATCCCCAGCGTACTGATCACGCACCAGTTGTTCCCGCGTGTGCCGCTTTTCCGATCACAATTCCAGAGTTTGAACCGGCGCTGCATCGAAAAGTTCGATGCCTGCTGGGTTATGGATGCGGCCGATCCACCGGGACTTGCGGGATCGCTTTCGCATGGCGCTGATCCGCCTAAGAACGTGCGCTACATCGGTATCCACAGCCGTTTCGGTAAAACGTCCTTGAATGTGGAAAAGCATTTCACTGTGGTCGCCGTATTGAGCGGACCTGAGCCGCAGCGTACCTTGTTTGAAAAGAAGGTAACTGAACAACTGCGGCGGATCGATGGCGAACATCTGGTGGTGCAAGGGCTGATGAACGGAGGAGACAAGCGGCATGGGCGGGTCACGACCGTTCCCTCGCTGCCGGCGGTACAGCTTGAGGAAGCGATGCGCTCCGCGAAGTTGGTCGTGGCCCGCAGCGGCTATACCACATTGATGGATCTTGCCGTGATCGATGCTAGAGCCGTTCTGATCCCCACACCCGGCCAGCCTGAACAGGAATATCTGGCGGGAATACATGCGGACACTGGCCGTTATCTGGTGCGGACACAACAAACGATGGATCTCACGGAAGCAATGGCCCTGGCTCCTTTTCCACAAGAGCGTACCGATCCCGATCCACTTCCGCTGCGGGAGGCCATGGAAGAATTGGCCCTTTCCATTAAGACCATGACCTCATTATCTTCAACATGATGAAACTGGCGCTCCGATCTATTTCCCCTTTCATTGCATTGCTCTGGTCGTCTCTGATCGGATCGGCGCAGAATGATCTGGAAGAACACCTGCGTACACTGGAAGCCGAGCGATCCAGGATAGAGGAGCAACGCGCCACGATCCGGGAGCGGCTGGACTCCACCAAACTCGCCATCATTCGGCGCGACCTCAGGAAATTTGGCCTTCCGAAGATGAAGGAAGGTGAAGAACTGATCGTTCACCCGGGCCACATGCTGGTGTACGATGAAGATCATGAACAGGCGAAATGGACCGCCCATATCGCCTCTCCAGAATTGACCACCGGCAATCTCGCCCGGATCGACTCCTTCATTCCAGACCCACAGGTAAAGACGGGTACCGCGGTAACGGTGGATTACTGGTACAGCGGGTACGATCGCGGCCACCTTGTGCCCAGTGCGGATATGCGGTGGAATTATAATGCGTTGAAGGCGACCTATATGTACAGCAATACCAGTCCCCAACTTCCGGAATTGAACCGGGAGTCCTGGGCGGAGCTTGAGGATTGGGTGCGGCGGTACGTGAACTTCAGCGGCCGCAGGGTCTTTGTCGTCACCGGTCCGGTATTGCGCGAGGGCCTGCCGATCATGGAGAAACCGAACCGCGAGAATGATGTGAGCATACCCGAGTATTTCTTCAAGGCGATCGCCGACCTGGATGGCGACACCCCGAAAGCGATCGGTTTCATCCAGCGCAACGGGTCGAATGATGGTCCGCCAATAAGCTATGCCGTACCCGTGGACAGTATAGAAGCACTTACCGGACTGGACCTGTTCCACAAGCTGGACGATGCGGTGGAGAACAACATTGAGGCCATGCGGGAGCCACGTGACTGGTATGCCGAAGGCGATCCATTCTTCGGTGAGGCGGAGCCATTGAAGGTGCCGCTACCGAAAGGCATGTTCAATACGGTGCAGGCGAAATACCATATCGGCAAGACCACCACCATATGCGGTACCGTGGTGAGCACGCGCCGTACGGCCAAAGCCAACGCGGTCTATCTCAATTTCGACCGCATGCATCCCTACCAGGATTTCTATGCTACCATCTGGGAATACAATGGACCCAACTTCAGCTATAGACCGGAGGAATATTTATTGAACAAGCAGATCTGCGTCACTGGAAAGCTCACCATGTATGACGATATCCCAAGGATCAGCATCAACAATGAAAAGGAGGTGATGCTCTATGAAGAGGCCGTACGCGGCTTCAAATGATCAGGCGGTCATTTTCAGTGTGAAACTGAATGTGGTGCCCTCCCCTTCGGTACTCTTCACCGTGATGGTTTGCCCATGTGCATCGATGATGTGTTTCACGATCGCCAATCCCAGGCCGGAACCGCCTTCATTCCTGGCCCTGCTCTTACCCACCCGATAGAATCTTTCGAAGAGACGGGGCAGGTGCTCTTCACTGATGCCGATACCATCGTCGGCCACCTCCACCAGCAACTGATCTCCCAGCGGATAACTACGGACCATGCATAACC
>JAEZCB010000109.1 GCA_023412755.1 Bacteroidota bacterium | reverse complement strand
GAATAGCCATGGGCGCCTATGTGCCCACATGCCGGAAGCTTCCGATCTTCACCCCGTAGCCCGTGGACCTCTATTCGCGCAAACAACGCTGGAAGCTTGTGCTGGCCGTGGTGGCCATGCTCATTGTTGGCGCCTCCCTCTATTACAGCAGCCGCATAGTGGACGGCATTCGCAAGGAAGAGCGGCACAAGGTCCGGATCTGGGCTGAGGCCGTGCAGAACCGCGCCGAACTGGTCAACTACACAGAACGGCTCTTCGAAAGGCTCCGGCAGGAGGAACGCAAGAAGGTGCAGCTCTGGGCGGATGCCACGATCCGCCTGGTAAGCGATCAAGCCACCGATTTCTCCTTCTATCTAAGGGTGGTCAGCGACAATACCACCGTTCCGGTGATCATCATCGATGATAAAGGTGAAGTGAAGGCCCACAGGAACCTGGACGAGGGCGTGGCACAGGATCCGGTTCGTTTGCAGGAGCAGCTGCGGATCATGGCGGAAATGCATGATCCCATCGAGATCATCATCCATGGCAGCCAGAAGCAATACCTCTACTACACCGATTCACGCGTGTTCACGGAATTGCAGGAGGTGATGGATGGGATCATCCGATCGTTCATCAGCGAGACCGTGATGGGCACCGCTTCCGTACCGGTGATCTACACCGATAGCACGCGCACCCATGTTATCGAGCACAGCAACATAGACGAGGAGATAGCCGGGGACAGCCTGGCCATGCAGCAGCGGATCGCACGCATGGCGGCTTCCAACACTCCCATAGAGATCCAATTGCCCGGCATCGGGCGCAACTACATCTTCTATGAGGAATCCCTCGTGATCACCCAGCTCCGCTACTTCCCCTACGTGCAGCTGATCATTCTCAGCCTTTTCCTGCTGGTATCCTACGCGCTCTTCAGTATCTTCCGCAATGCGGAGCAGAACCAGGTCTGGGTGGGCATGGCCAAGGAAACGGCACACCAGCTCGGGACACCGTTGAGTTCGCTGATGGCATGGATGGAACTGCTGAAAGCGCAGCATGTGGACCCGGCGGCACTGACGGAAATGCGCAAGGACATCGACCGGCTGGAAGTGATAACCGAGCGTTTCAGCAAGATCGGTTCAGCACCGGACCTTACATCGGAGAAGGTATACCATATCGTTCGCGCAACGGTGCTTTACCTGCGCCCAAGATTACCCTCCCGCGCGAAGATCGATGTGGTCGCTCCTGTGGATGCGGATATCCAGGTACCTTTGAATCGTGCCCTCTTCAGCTGGGTATTGGAGAACCTTATCCGCAACGCCATCGACGCGATGGCCGGTCGGGGATCCATACTCATTGAGTTCCTCGCAGAAGGTGATCAGGTGCACATCGATGTCACCGACACCGGCAAAGGCATTCCGGCCTCACAATTGAAGACCGTTTTCCAACCCGGGTTCACAACAAAAAAACGGGGCTGGGGACTCGGGCTATCCCTTAGCAAACGCATCATCGAACAATACCATGGAGGGAAGATCTTCGTGAAGCGATCGGCGCCAGGCAAGGGGGCCACATTCCGGATATCATTGAAGGTGAACGGCTAGTCCACCGTTGGAGAGCTGCCCAAAACATGCTCTCCGCTAATGATCCAGCCGGCCGATCTTTGCAGTACCCTTGTCTGGCCTCTACTTCCATATCCCCTTCTGCCGGAAGGCCTGCACGTATTGCGATTTCCATTTCAGCACCAGCACCGCGAACATGGACCGGCTGCTGGATGCCATGGAGCAGGAACTGGTATCGCGTGCGGGGGAGGTCACTGATCGTTCCCTTGGCACCATCTACTTTGGTGGTGGCACCCCCAGTTTTATTCCCTTGCAACGGCTGGAAGGCCTGCTCCGGCTCGCACACCAATTGTTCCAGGTGGCCCCGGATGCGGAGATCACATTGGAGGCGAATCCGGATGACATCTCACCCGAAAAGCTCGCAGCGTGGAAAGCCATCGGCGTGAACAGGCTCAGCCTCGGCACACAGAGTTTTCGCGAGGATCGGCTTCAATTCATGGGCCGTGCGCATACGGCGGAACAAGCATTGCGAAGCATCGAGGCCATCGCTCAAGCGGATTACCGATCATGGTCCATCGATCTGATCTATGGCCTGCCCGGCATGACCCTGGATGAATGGGGCGAACAACTCAGCATCGCGCTCGCCCATGGCATGCCGCATTTAAGCGCCTACTGCCTCACGGTGGAAGCCCGCACCGCGCTGGCTCACCAGGTGAAGAAGGCCTTGGTGACCATGCCGGGGGATGATGCACAAAGTGCCCAGTTCGATCTTTCAGTGGAACGGATGGAACATGCGGGATTGGTGCATTACGAGATCAGCAATTTCGGCTTGCGCGGCCATTTCGCACAGCACAATACCTCATATTGGGAGGGGGTGCCCTATCTGGGGATCGGCCCATCGGCGCATAGCTATGACCTGCACACGCGCCGTTGGAATGTGGCGAACAACATGCGTTATATCAATGCCCTGGGTTCCGGTGGCATCTATTGGGAGAGTGAGACGCTTACACCGGCACAACGCACGAATGAAACCTTGCTCACCGGCTTGCGTACACTCGCAGGTGTGCGGTTGGATAAGCTCGAACGCGATCCGCTAAGTGAGAACCCAAGGGCGTTCGAGCGGCATGCGGAACGGGACCACCTGCGCCTGGAGAATGGAAGATTAGTTTTGACCCGCGCCGGAAGGCATTTCGCCGACCGCATCGCAGCGGACCTGTTCGTGAACGAATGATCGCACGCATAGACCACTTCGGCCGCAGTTTCAGCGTGGATCTATCCAAACCGATGGATCTGAGCCTGCCCCTGCATGATGGTGATGGACAGGTGCGTGCATGGGGAGTGGGTCCCGTGCGCATGGAGCCGGAATTGGTGGATGGAAGACCCTTTGTGGTGAAGGAAGGGGCCCCGGTCAATTTCCGCAGCGTCACATTCGATCCTCACGGGCATGGCACCCATACCGAGACCGTGGGCCATCTATCCCCTGAGATCCATCCGGTGGGTGAAACGTTGAAACGCTATTTCTTCATCGCACAGCTCGTAAGTCTGCTTCCGGAGACGCGGCGTGCTCCAGACAACAAGACCGATACGGTGATCACGTTGGAGCAATTGCGCAATGCGGTGAATGAACGGCCGCCTGAAGCACTGATCCTGCGCATACTTCCCCATACCGATAAGAGAGGGCGTGATTGGACAGGAAGCAATGCCACATACTTGCAAAGCACGGCCTGCGCATGGTTGCGCAGCATCGGTATCAAGCACCTGCTGCTCGATCAGCCCAGCGTGGATCGTGAGGAGGATGGTGGTGTACTGGCATCACACCATGCATTCTGGGATTATCCGAACACGATCGATCTGGAGCGCACGATCACAGAAATGCTCAACATACCGCAGGAGGTACGTGACGGTGATTACCTGCTCGAGCTGCAGCTACCCCATCTGATGAACGATGCGGCACCCAGCCGGCCGGTGGTCTATGCCATGAAAGAGGCGTGAGACCTAACGCCTTCACCGCCATAGCGACCGCTACTTATCGTGCCCCTGCATCATTCGCCGGAAGCCGGCATGGAAATCGCCGGTGATCTCCGACACCTTCTCGGGTGCATGCAGGATCTGGGAGAAATGCGGGAATTCTTCATGCAGGCGTTCATGGTGCATGGGCGGAAGGGCCGTTGCGAGGATCTGCCCTTCTATGCGCGGATATTTTGAGAAGAGTTCCTTGAGAAAGTTGATATGATCATCCAAACTCGCGGATGTACCGAGGTGATGATGGTGGGCATGGCGCGAAACGGCATCCATGGCCAGAAAAATGAATACCGGACCATCCTGTATGCGGTACTCGCGCGCTTCCAGGCAAAGCACTTCATCAAGATCGTTCGCGTTGAAGATATTCTTGCCGGGTATGGATCCCAATGTCATATGGTCATCGTTTTATGCCGCTGGAACACATGTTATCCAAAGGCGTTCCCAGCCTCATTTCAACGGATGAACTTAGGATCTTTTTCCATAATATACTAACGTACTGAGCTGCGAATGGAAAAGGGCACAGCTCTTCCGGCTTCGCATGATGATCCGGATCTTAGTTGCATTTGTTACATGGCATCATTGACCAAAGCGGAAGAACAGGTGATGCAGGCGCTTTGGGAACTGGGGCCCTGCTTCGTGAAGGACCTTGTCGCTGCCATGCCCGAACCACGGCCGGCCTACACAACCGTAAGCACCATCATTCGCATACTGGAGGAAAAAGGCCATGTGGGACAAACTGAAACGCGACTATTTATCGGGATCACCCCATGAGCTGATCTCCTTCTTTCTGATCATTTACGCTTTTTATCCTTGATGAGCTTCAAGATGGAATCGAGTTCCTTGGGGTATCACCCACATAACATGTGTGCCGGGCCAAAAGCCTGGATGCCCATCGACGCGGCAAGGCCCATCCCGCGCTATAACTTGGCGTACTGTTCAAGTACGCATGGAGCGAAAACTCAGGGAGCTCAAGGAGCAGGAAGTGGTGGCGAAGCTACCAGTGGGCATCGTCATCTTAGACAAGGATTTCCGCTACCTCTACATGAACGAGGCGGCGCAGGACCTGTACCAGATCCCCAAGGATGCGGTGATGGGCCAGGTGCTCTGGGATGTTTTCCCGAACCTCGTAGGCACGGATGTTCATGACCTGTACATGCGTACCATGCGCGATCGCATACCCGGGCATATCGAGCTCTATTATGAACCGTGGCAGAGTTGGTTCGACATCAAGAGCCACCCCATGGCCGATGATGCCATGGTGGTCTTCTTTCAAAGCAATGCCGATCGCAAGCTCGCTGAAAAACGGCTGGAGGAATCCACCCAGGCATGGCAGCGGCAACACCGGATCTACAGCACCATACTGGACCATACACCGGATTTCGCCTACGTCTGGAGCCTCGATCACAAATTCATCTACGCCAATAAGGCCCTGACGGACCTGTATGGTGTTAGTGGTGAAGGTATCGTGGGCAAGGGTTTTCGAGACGTGGGTTATCCCGAATGGCATGCGCGCATGCACGCGGAGGAGATCGACCAGGTGGCACGGACCGGAAAACCGCTGCGTGGCGTGATCCCATTCACCGGAAAGAGCGGGGGCGGGGTCTACGATTACATCTTCATTCCGGTGTTGGATGGCCATGGCCGTGTGGAGGCTGTGGCAGGCACCACCCGCGACATCACCGAACTGCGCAATGCAACGGAAGCGTTGGAGGAGAACGACCGGCGCAAGAACGAATTCCTTTCCGTGCTGGCGCATGAGCTGCGCAACCCGCTCGCCCCGTTGCTCAACGGCCTTGAATTGCTGCAGATGGAACTTCCAGCCGCCGAGCACGAGCGCACGCGGCATATGATGCAACGCCAGCTGCTGCACCTGAAACACTTGGTGGACGACCTCATGGAGGTGAGCCGCATAAACCGCGGTGCGGTGAAGATGCGCATGGCCTCGCTGGACCTGGCCGATGTGCTGAAGCATGTGGTGGATGTGATGTCGCCACAGTTCGAAAAGGCGCAACATGAATTGAACGTGGAGGTGGAGGACCATCTGCCGATCCACGGCGATCGCACCCGCCTTACGCAGGTGATCATGAATTTGTTGGAGAACGCCTGCAAATACACCCCGCCAGGTGGCCATGTAACCCTTGCCGCACACAGGGATGGAGACCGTGCCGTGGTGCAGGTGAGTGATACGGGAATGGGGATCATGCCCGAAGACGAAGACGCCATCTTCACCATGTTCAAGCAGGTGGAGCGTGATGATGCCCCGCGCCAGGGTGGACTGGGGATCGGGCTAAGCCTGGCCAGGCAGCTGGTGGAATTCCATAACGGTAGCCTTTCCGTGCAAAGTGAAGGCCGGAACAAGGGCAGCACCTTCACCGTGGAACTGCCTTTGGAAGAAGAGCAGCATGCACCCAAGGAGGAGTCTGTCCGCCAACAGCGACCTATCCAGCAGAAAGTGATGGTGGTGGATGACAACCGCGATGCGGCAGATTCGCTCGCGTTGATTTTGAAGAACATGGGCCATCAGGTGAAGGCCGCCTACAGCGGTGAGGAGGCCCTCTCGCTGGTGGATACTTTCGTGCCGGACCTGATCTTCATGGACCTGGGCATGCCCCGGATCAATGGCTACGAGACCTGCGTGCAGATGCGCCGCATGGCCGCCCTGCAGGCCACGCGCATCTATGCACTTTCCGGCTGGGGCCAGCCGGAGGTGCGCAGCCGCACCGAGAGGTCCGGCTTCAATGGCCATTTGGTGAAGCCACTGGAGAAAAGTGAATTGCTGGCGGTGATCAGTGGATGAAGCCAAATGCCGATCCTTCATCCCTGGAGCACGTTGCATGCTTTAGGGCGTGTGCCTGCTAGGCATACATACGATACTTGGGTGCTCTTAGCACCTACATCCCACGATCCGGGCATCCGGGACCTCTTCGTCCAACCAACGGATATGGAACGATCCCGTCGTAGGAACGGGATGGCAAAGTATTTCCGCCACAGCAACCGGAACCGCCGATCACCTGAGGAATGGAGACCGTGGTCGTTACCGCATTGGTCACGATCCGATCGGCGAAATCAAAGAATATGTGGGCCTTGTTCTGCACCTGATCACCAAGCATCATTTCCTCCCGCATGGCTATCCGGTAATGGAATGTCCCAGGTGTTCGATCGCAAGACATCCCAAGACCCCGTTCGAATTGCGGATGTCGAATATAGGTATTGGACCATGGAGCTATTTTGCGATGGCGGTTCTGGCATGGCCAGGACCGAACGAAAAATGAAATAGTTAGGTCCTGATCAGGTATATCCCGATGATCGAGCAGGGACATGCTGTACAGCGGGGGCAGCGGGATAGGCTGGTCTACCTAGTAGTATATCATATCGAAAAGCCATTGGCAAAAAAAAAGACCAGTAGTTATGCGAAAAATGTAATTTAGTCCAACTTGGATCCTTCCTTGCAGATACTTTAGAGGGTACCGAAATTCCTTACAGCCCACTTTATGCACACCACCACCAACAATGGAACGGGCCGCCCTGTCGTCCTCATACATGGCAACTCGCTAAGCAGTGCCACATGGAGACCGCAATTGGAAGCAAAAGACTTGAAAGAATGCAATGTGATCGCCGTTGACCTACCAGGACATGGTTCAAGGGCGCGTAATCCGGATGATGTACCCTATTCACTTGAAGCATTCGCTCTAGGAGTAATAGAGTTAATTAGTGACTTGGATGATGTAGTACTTGTAGGTCATTCTCTGGGCGGGCACATTGCCTTGCGAACGCTAGGGAGGTCACCTAATATCCGTGGCCTGTTCCTTTTCGGCATGGCTCCTTTACGCGGAGTGGTGGATATGGCTGCTGCCTTTCAACCATTACCGGTCCTGTCAAAGGCTTTTTCTGCAGAGATAACTGAGGATGATGCCAGGCAACTTGCAACTCTCTGTACATGGCCGGAAAGCCCATATATGGATAGCTTCACAAACATGTTCCTTCAAACGGATCCCCGAGCACGAGCCGCGATCGGTGCGGAGATCGCTTCCGGACAGACGACCGACGAGCAGAAGCTCATTCGCTCAATAGGTATCCCTGTGTGCATGGCATTTGGCGAGAATGATCCATTGTTGTCATTCTCATTTCTGGAGGCTCAGGCATCTTTATTCTGGCGACAACGGGTTCATGTTTTTAAAGGATCAGGGCACTCGCCTCAGTTACACCAGCCTTCTCAATTCAATGAGTTGCTGATCGAATTCATCAAGTCCGTGTAGAATGAACATGACATTGGGTCCAGCTGTAGAGTCCCTGCTGGCAATGGTCAGATCACAAGGGCGTGGACCTTCTGGATCACATGATCATTTGAGAAATAAACTGTCGGCCTACCTTGGAAAGATGGCCGACCTTCCCGGTCACTTCTATTACGTGTATAGCCTTGTCGAAGGCAGGATCATATATCATAGCGGAATTGACAAGGTACTCGGTATCGTCGGAGATATCGATGTGGAGGGATTGTACAGAGCATGCCATCCGGATGACGCACCTCTAGTAGCGTTACTCAACGAAGCTGTGATCCGAACATTGACCGCCCTACCTGTGCATGGGGACCCCTTCGATATGTGCTTGACGTTGGATTACCGCATGTGTAAAGCTACCGGCGAGCACATAAGAGTATTAAGGCGCAGCCTGGTGTTCGAAGTGGATCCAACCAGCAAAGTCATTAAGAGCACCATAAGCCTGTGTAAGGATATAACCGCCATCAAAACCAATGGTCCGGTCTGTTGGAACATCATGGGCGAACCTAGTGATCATCCGATCGATCTCAGTGCTCTGCAAGAACATTTGTCGCGAATACAGTATGCCCCTTCGCCACGAGAGCTCCAGGTCTTGCGTGAACTGGCCAAAGGGAACAGCAGCAAGCTCATTGCCGATTCATTGCACATCAGCGTACATACCGTGAATACGCACCGTAGGAATTTATTGGACCGCACCGGTTTGGCAAATAGCGCGGAACTGATGAATAAAGCGGCTGAACTTGGCTGGCTAGGAGAATCGCTAGGATCGCACTGACATGAGCAGAGATCAAGTGGGAGATCCTTTGGATGACTTACGTGCACATCTGGAGTCTATGCGCGATGTCGGATCTGCTGTGATCCCTGATCTGAAGCAAAAGATCTTTCAAATATTGGGAATGACACCTGCATTCCCGGATCAATTCCTTTACATAGTGAACTACACCACAGGCAAAGTGGTCTACGCTCATGGCTTCGAAAGGGTGCTGGGTTATAAGGATAGTACGGTCGATCTGCATTTGATCTATGGTACCTGGCATCCCGATGATGCACCGTCCATGGCCAAGCTGACCGAAGCCGTGACCGCAGCGATGATGAGGATGCAGCCCGCACTCAAGCCCTTCGAGGTCACCTTATCAGTGGACTATCGCGTAAAGAAAGCTGATGGGACATTCATCAAAGTTCTTAGACATACGAGCGTATTTGACGTGCATAAAGAGACCGGGCAGGTCATCAGCACCTTCAGCATCTGTCAGGACATCACCAAGATCAAGAAGAGCGATCGGATCGGCTGGCAGATCGCAGGACCCAGAATGCATGAAGTGGACATTCGGGAGTTCGACGCCTGCTTCACTAAGCTTGATTACGAACCCAGCCGACGAGAGAAAGAGGTAATCGGCCTTCTGGCCAAAGGCTTATCCAGCAAACAGATCGCGGAGCAGTTGCACTTGAGTGTGTTCACTGTGAATACACATCGGGGGAATCTGTTGAAACGGTTATGCCTCAGTAACACCTCCGAGCTGATCCGGAAGGCTTCCGAAGAGGAGTGGATATAGAATACTGATTTATCGGTATTGCGCATGGGGTGGCATTGGTGCTTGTTTCGTACCCCAATAAGACCCGCATGCGCCTTCTATACATTTCCTTAATCGCTGCGACCTTGCCAATTGCCTCGTCAGCTCAACGCATTGTTCCTGTTGGCACTGGCGTGTTTGGCGTGCGCGGAGTATTTGACGCATTGGTCTTTGATGACCAATTGATACTCGGCGGGCGCTTTGGGTCCTTCAATGGCCATGTCAGACCGAATCTACAGGGATGGGATGGTACGAACCATTACGATCATCCTGGTGCTTTTGAAGAAGGGATTTCCACGCCTGTTCATGCGCTTGTCATCCATAATGGAGAACTCATCGCCGGTGGGATCGAACCGAATTTCGCGAACATAGCGAGATGGGATGGGGCAGCATGGCAGATGCTTGGAGGGGGACTGAGTTCGTCAGTCTCGGATCTGGTCGTGCATCAAGGCATGCTCTATGCTGCGAGTGGGAATGGTGTTTATGAATGGAATGGCAACACTTGGATCCAATTGATACACGAATTCAATGGACCCGTATATGCGCTTGCCACACACGAAGGTCAACTCTATACAGCGGGGGAATTCGATCATAGTGCGGATGGTACGATCGAGTTACGCCACATTGCCCGACTTGAAGGCGGGGCATGGGTAGAACCTGCATCTGGAGTAGATGGATATGTATATTGCCTTACAAGCACCAGCTTGGGCCTGGCTGTCGGAGGATCATTCACGCTGTCGGGTAATGGCGTGCCCCTGCCTGCTTATGGGATCTTGAACAGTGATCAATGGTCCGTGCCGAACGCACAACAACCATATGCCCTGGTCCACAACATCATGGAATATCCCAGCGGAGGCCTGCTGCTGGGAATAAAGCTAGGCGAATCCCAAGGTACCGCAAGATACATCTCAGCAATTGAAAGCTATGATCATGACTTCCCATGGCCTACCAAGATCGTCAATTTCAATGGCGATAATTATATCGTTGGCAGATCAACATGGAGTGGTACTCCTTGGTCGTTCACACCTGTCAATCGGATCGGGATCATCAAGGAGGGGACCGATCATGCCTACTTAGATATCAATAACATCTCAGCCTGCGTTCGCCCAATGTTGAACCAATTCACCACACCATCAAGTGCCGGGTTCGAGGTTCCGAAAGGGGATAGCACACATACGATATACGCGGCCTCGCCAATGATCATTGGGGAAGTTAATGGTGAATTACACAGCGCAGCAACTTTATACGACGGGATGGATTTTACCTGGGAGAACCCGGTCCTATCAGCTGGCCCACATGCCGATATGCAAGACCTGGAGTACTTCCATCGATATTACCAGGTATGGAAAGTGGATAAACAACAATTGATCTATCATGCGGCTCATTTTTCAGATCCTGATTATGCAATGCCCTTCGTGATAGAAAACTGGCCCGCGCACGGTGATATAAGTAATGGCGAACCTGCGCACTTGGCCCCGTTCGCTGATCTGAACAATGACGGCCAGTATCAACCCATGCAAGGGGAGTACCCGTTGATCCGTGGGGATCAAGCTGTATATACCCTTGTGCATAGCATCCAGGATGCGGATAGCCTGCATCCCCCCATGAAGCTGGACATCCACATCATGCATTACGCCTTTGATCAACCGTTGAACCAAGACCTGGAGCATACGGTATTCACAAATTACAAGATCATCAATCGCGGGTCAGAATATTATACGGAGGTCCGATTTGGACAATTCGTTGACTTCGCGCTTGGCAACTCCTATGATGATCTCGTTGGATGCGATTCATTGTTGAACCTGTTCTTTACGTATAATGGCGATGATCTGGACGAGGATAGCTTTTACGAGCATGGTTATGCGGAGCAACCACCAGCCCAGGGTTGCTTGTTCTTGAATGAACCAATGACATCGTTCCGGACGGCCCCTAACGAAGGACCTGTGGGATCTATACCCACATTGGAAGATCTATTGAATGGTACATTGAACGGTGATCCATTCATGCAATTAGGCTATCCTACGCATTTTCAATTTCCAGGTGGAACATGGATCGATGCTTTCGATTTTGTTGATAGACGAGGCGTCGGCTCTATCGGTCCCTACTCTCTTTCAAGTGGTGATACATTATGCGTAGATCTAGCCTATCCATATGCAAGATCTATCACGGGTGGTGCGATCGGTTCGCGTGAGGCCATGCGCACCAGGGCTGTGGCGATCCGCGATTGGTACGCAGGTTATGCTGTGGACTGCGATGCTCCCTCGGACATCAATGTGGCCGTTCGGGAAGGGAAGGATCCGCCGTTCAGGTTATGGCCTAATCCTACAACCGGAGATATCATGGTAAACCTTGGGTATGCAAACGGTCCATTTGCATACCGGATCTTTGACATTGCAGGGTCCCTTGTGACGAGTGGAAAAAATGAAGACCTGGAGGAAGTATCCTTTCTTGACCTTGCTCATCTTGCCAATGGCACCTATCTTTTACGTATAGACCAAGGGAACGTGCAATGGTTCGGTAACTTCATGAAAATTACCCATTGATAATCCTGAACATGATCACCATTAGAGCCGGTATCCTAATTAATCTGATCGTATTTGATCTTCTGATCAATTCAAGTTCCAAGGTTTATGCTCAGTTGGATCCAATGGACTGTGGCAATGCCCAACTATTCACCGATTCGATACTTGGTCCATTTCCGCAGAACTTTCTAGGGGGTAGTTCGAATGTCATTGTGAAAACATATATAGTGATCCCCTCGGATCTGAGCTATTCTCAAGCCGAACTGGATTCCATTGAGAAAGCAATGATCGATATTCAAGCATGGTATCAGATCAGGACATGTGGACATACTTTCCAACTACCAACACCGATGCAGGTATTGGTGTACAATTGCCTTCAACCTAGGGCCTATTATGCGAGTGATTGGTGGGGGAACCTTCTTCCAGAAATGTCCAGTAATAGCATTCCTGTTTGGCAAACAGGAACCATCCTGGCTTTATGGATCAAGGGTGCTAGTGGTGCTGGTGTAGGATTGGGGGCACAATGGTGTTCTGCGATGTGTGGCGTTGCCATGGCATCGGTAGAAGGGTGGCCAGCTTTCAACCCTGGAACATATAGCACACCTTGCTCCGCATCAAGTGATCCATCTGGATCGGTCTGGCCATGTGTACCTCGGGGCACAATGGCACATGAACTTGGTCATGCTTTGGGTCTTCCCCATTCCGATGACTTGAATTCATCCTATGGTACTCTAACAGCGCCACATGCCTTTCATTCGGTTATGCGTGCTCATTGGCACTTTCCGTATTGGTATGCCGATGGTACCAATGATGCACCTTGGGGGCTGTTGACTCCTGAGGTCCAAAGTTTATGGTACAATCCATCCCTTGCTTCAACGATATCACTCAAACAATCGTATCCGCATTCACCCATTGTGAACCTGCCGATCCAAGGGCCAGCCCCTAATGCGCAATTCGATTTCTCGATCTCGGGGGGATCGATAAATTTCTCGAATAACTCTGTTGGAGCCAGCCGCTCCTATTGGATCCTGGGTGACTCGATTACTACTTCCGAGTATGAACCCATCCTGCCAGTCCCCGAGCAGCCATTTGAAGCTATTTTGATCACCGCTAATGAGCAAGGAATGATGTCCCGCAGCGCCTTGATCATCGACCCTGGTATACAAGTTTCACTTAAAGCATTTCTTCAAGGTCCCTACATATCGTCTTCGGGCCTTATGTCCGATGCGCTTCGACAAAATGGCTTGCCGCTCTCTGAACCATATTCAGGGCTTGGTTTCGTGCTCACAGAAGGTGCTGGCTCATCGATCACTTCGAATATTCTAGCGGTAACAGGCAACAATGCGATCGTGGATTGGATCAATGTCCGCCTTTACTCGGGTTCTCCGCTGCAACTATCCCATAGCACGGTCGCATTGCTTCAACGCGATGGTGACATCGTGGACCTCGACGGCGTATCGCCCCTAAGTTTTAATGCTCCGGCCGGTCCATATAATGTAGCGGTGCGCCACAGGAATCATCTTGGATGTATGACCGCACAGGCCATACCGTTATCAGGAACAACCACAGAAGTGGATCTCACTCTACCAGCTACCAACATATATGGCGCCGATAGCCGAATAAATATCAATGGCAACATGCTCCTTTGGTGTGGCGACACCAACAATAATGGCATCATCAGCTATACTGGAAGTGGTAATGATCGTGATCCGATCCTGCA
>JAEZCB010000208.1 GCA_023412755.1 Bacteroidota bacterium | reverse complement strand
GATAACTACGGACCATGCATAACCCTCCCTCCCGGCCATAGTTGATCGCGTTGTTGAGCAGGTTTATAAGCACCTGTGCAAGCCGATCCCGATCCGCCACCACGAATGTTGGTGAGGTAAGCTGGTTACGCAATGTCATCCCCCTCTCCTTGGCATGCATCTCCATGCTTTCCATCAGTTCTTTCACCAAGGCATGCAGATCCATCTTACCCAGCCGGAGATCCATTACACCACTCTCCAGCTTTGTGATCATATCCAGATCCTCCACGATCTTCATCAGCCGATCCACGCCGTTGGATGCACGGTTCAGGAATTCCCTATTCACTTTCTCATCCTCAAGACCACCTTCAAGTAAGGTGAGGATGTAACCCTGGATATTGAAGATGGGTGTTTTCAATTCATGGGCCAGGTTTCCGATGAACTCACGCCGGAAACGCTCCCGTTCCTCCAACTCCTTGATCTCCGCACGCCTTTCGGTGGCCCACTGGGAAACCTGGGCGTTCACCTGTTCCAATACATCACCATTACCCATGGCCGGGGAATCCTTGCGCGGGCGTTTCAGGTCGTGTACGGTGCGGTACAACACTTTGATCCGGTTGTGCACGAATTGCTCGATACCATACGAAAAGGCGATATAGGCCACTCCGAACAACACGCCCCCCGAACCAGGAATGACCCAGGCAGCGGGTTTGTCGAAAACATAAAAGCAAGCGGAAAGCAGGATCGAACCAGTGACCGCCACCACCAATGCGGCAAATAGTGCTACTTGTCTGGGTGTGAGTTGTCCCACGGCGGTGGTGCAGTGGGCAAAGATAGCCGGACGGATATGGGTGGCATTGGACTTTATGCCTTGTGACCGAGAACTTAACATTCAGGCAACAGAACCCTGATACATTTGGCCGCTTCACCGGCCGTTTTGCTCAACGAATGCGCTTCGGAATACTGGAATTCCTGACCCTTGCGGGATCGCTGGGCCTTTTCATCTACGGGATGAAGGTGATGAGCGAGGGGCTGCAGAAAGTGGCGGGAAGCCGTATGCGGAGCATATTGCGTTTCATGACCGCCAATCGCGCCGCTGGCATACTCACCGGGTTGGTCACCACCGCGATGATCCAGAGCAGCAGTGCGGCCACGGTGATGGTGGTGAGCTTCGTGAACGCAGGGCTCCTGAAGGTGAGACAGGCCATCAGCGTGATCATGGGGGCAAACATGGGCACCACCATCAAAACGCTTTTCATCAGCTGGGCGGTGTTCACGGATCTGAGCATCACCTCCTTCGCGATCCCGATCATCGGCCTTGCCTTTCCGCTGCTGTTCATGCGAACGGCGAAGGCAAAGGCCGGTGCCGAACTGCTTATCGGCGCGGCATTGCTTTTCCTGGGGTTGGAGTTCATGTCGCGATATGCTCCAACGCCTGCCCCACGGGCCATGGCCTTCATGCAGGATATCGCTGATATCGGCCTCATATCGATACTTCTGTTCGTGACCATTGGCGCGGTCCTCACATTGGTCCTACAATCCTCCAGCGCATCCATCGCCTTCACGTTGGTGTTGGCTGAGAATGGCACCATTGGCTATGCCATGGCCGCAGCACTGGTACTGGGAATGAATGTGGGGACAACGGCCACCGCCAACATAGCCGCACTTGTTGCCAACGCATGGGGCAAACGCACGGCACGCTTCCATCTATTGTTCAATGTGATCGGGCTGTGCTGGGCCATCCCTTTGTTCTATCCGTATCTGGATCTGATCGATTCATACGTGATGGCCTCCTTCGGCGGATCCGCCTATGCTGACCATACCAATATCAAATGGGCACTTACCTTTTTGCATATCTCCTTCAATGTCTTCAACACCCTGCTCTTGGTAGGTTTCGTGCCGGTGATGGAACGGATGGTAACGGGCATGGTGCCGTCGCGCAACGAAACGGACGAAGCCTACAGGCTCGAATACCTGGATGCTGACATTCCATTGACACCGGAAGTTTCCATGCTGGAGGCGAGTAGGGAACTGACACGCATGGGCAGGATCACACAGGAGATGTTGCGCATGATCCGGGACCTGCTCACCATGAAGGATGGGAACCAGCGCGGACTGATCATGGATCGGCTGGCGAAGTATGAGCGTATAACCGATCGGATAGAGGTTGAAGTAAGCAAGTACCTTACGAAGACCAGCACCGAGGTGCGGGATGAGGTGGTATCGGCGCAGATACAGGGCATGCTCTCCATAATTGGCGATCTGGAACGGGTTGGCGACATCTTCTTCCAGATGAGCAAATCCATGGAAAGAAAGATGCAGGAGCGGCTTTGGTTCACGCCCGAACAACGGCAGCACCTCATGGAAATGATCACCCTGCTGGAGAACGCGTTCACCGTTATGCAGCGGAATCTATCCGCGGAACGGGAAGAAGTATCCCTGGATGAGGCCGTGGAGGCCGAACAGCTGATCAACAACAAGCGCGATCAGTTGCGCCGGGCACATCTCAAGAGCATCGAGGCGGGTGATTATAATGTGAAGAGCGGTTTGATCTACAATGATCTTTTCTCCTCACTCGAAAAAGTGGGAGACCATCTGATCAACGTTTCCGAAGCGCTGGCTGGGCAGGTTTGATCGGCCTACGGGACCACCTTGATCGGATCCGTGTGGATCACGTTGCTCTGGTGCAGCGCCCGATCGTACATGCGCACTTCGAAGCGAACGGTATCGAAAGGTGAATTGGGATCGTTGAGCGGCCAGAACAGATCCACATCGATCTCGCCTTGCAACACCTTGTTCTGTCCGGTAGGTGTGATCCTGGGTATCCTGAAATTATTCTCCAGCTCCAGATCCGGCCTTACCCATACACCATTATGCAATTCCTCATAAATGAGGAACAGGTTGTGATAGTATTCCGAGCCTTCGTCGAACGGTGGCTGTTGATCACTGGCATCCAGCCCCACATCACCATCGCCATCTGTGAATGAAAGGGTGAGCTTTGCCGATGTGGGTGTCTGCTCAAAGCGCTCGAAGCTGATGACAGGCTCCACGGGATAGGGAGGCTCCTTCACGCAGCCAGAGGCCATTAGGGCAAGGGCGACGACGACCGATGCTAATTTTAAGCCGTTCATCCGCAGGTGGATCATAGTTCCAAAGTTAAGCCAGACGATATGTTCGGACCAGCGGGATCCATGTCCGGGTTCATCGACCGCGTATTCCGGATACAAGATCCCGATGATCTCAACGCACTGGCGCTGGATCTATTCCATCTGCATGCCCAAAAAGATCCGATCTATCGGGAATTCATTGGCTCGCTGCGTGGTGGCGTTCCGGCCGTAGGGCGGGTGGAGGAGATCCCCTATCTGCCAATCGGTGTGTTTCGAAACCATCGCGTACTTCTGGAAGGGCTGGAAGCCAGCCACATTTTCACCAGCAGCGGCACTACAGGGCAGACCACCAGCAGCCACCATGTGCCCTGGCCTATGGTCTACGAGCGATCCTTCATCACATCCTTCACCAATACCTATGGGCCACCGGGAGAATGGCGGATCCTTGCGCTGCTGCCTGCTTACCTGGAGCGCACGGGCAGTTCCCTCGTCCACATGGCCGAAAAACTCATCCGCATGAGTGGTGATCCACTCAGCGGCACCTACCTCCACGATCATGATCGCCTGATGGAAGTGATCCGGAGGTCGGAAAGTGAAGGCCGCCGTACCTTGCTGCTGGGTGTCACCTTCGCGTTGCTGGATCTGGCGGAACGCCATCCTTTTCCGCTTGAACATACCATCATCATGGAAACAGGTGGCATGAAAGGCAGGCGCCGGGAGATGGTGCGTGAAGAGGTGCATTCCCGGCTGAAGGAAGCGTTCGGTGTACCTACCGTGCATAGCGAGTATGGCATGACGGAACTGCTATCACAAGCCTGGTCCACCGGCAATGGCGTATACAGATGTCCGCCTTGGATGCGCGTGCGGATCCGTGAGGTGAATGATCCATTCGCCGAGGTGCCGGATGGGCGGACTGGCGGCATAGACGTGATCGACCTGGCCAATGTGGCCAGTTGCCCATTCATCTCCACGCAAGATCTGGGGCGGCGCCATGCCGATGGAAGTTTTGAAGTGTTGGGGCGCTTCGATCACAGCGATGTGCGTGGCTGCAATCTGATGGTGGAGTGAACACCACCGACCCGAACACCGAACGGATCTCAGACGAGCTTCACCAGGAAGTTGTTCTTCTTTCCACGCTGAAGCAAAATGAATCGGCCGCCCAGTGACTCCGGCTCGCCGATCACTTTATCCTCGGCGACCTTCGCTTTGTTCACATAAATGCCCCCCTCCTTCAAGGCACGCCGTGCCTCGCTCTTGGATGGCATGAAGCCCGTGGCTTCAGTGAGCATTTCCACGATGCTGATCCCCTCGCGCAGCCTGTCCCGTGGCACTTCCGCCTGCGGTACACCCTCGAAAACATCCAGCCATTCATTCTCCGTGAGTGAAGCCAATGCTTCGGCAGTAGAGCTTCCGAAAAGGATGTTGCTGGCTCTTTCCGCCGAGCGTAATCCATCCTCCCCATGCACCCGCCGCGTTATATCGGCCGCGAGCTCTTTCTGCAACGCGCGTTGGTGCGGGGACTTGCGGTGGGCCATGACCAGTGAACCGATCTCCGCCTCGTTCCATGTAGTGAAGATGTGCACATAGCGCTCCACATCATCATCGCTGGAGTTGAGCCAGAATTGGTAGAACCGGTAGGGTGAAGTACGTGCGGCATCAAGCCAGATGTTACCACCTTCGCTCTTGCCGAACTTGCTGCCATCCGCCTTGGTGAGCAGGGGTGTGGTGATCGCGAATGCTTCCCCACCGTCCATTCGGCGGATCAATTCCGCACCGGTGGTGATGTTACCCCATTGGTCGCTTCCGCCCATCTGCACGCTGCAGCCGAGCTCTTTGTAGAGGTGGTGATAATCGTATCCCTGCACCAACTGGTAGCTGAACTCTGTGAATGAGATGCCTGTCTCCAGCCGCTTCTTCACACTGTCCTTGGCCATCATGTAATTCACCGTTACATGCTTGCCAACATCGCGGATGAAGCGCAGAAAGCCCATATCCTTGAACCAGTCGTAGTTGTTCACCATTCTGGCGGGATCCACTTTCCTTTCAAAATCAAGGAAGCGCTCCAATTGCCTGCGGATGCTTTCCACGTTGTGCCGCAGCACCTCTTCGCCCAGTAACTGCCTTTCCTCGCTTTTACCACTGGGATCACCCACCATTCCTGTAGCACCACCCACAAGGGCCACGGGAATATGGCCGCAGCGCTGGAAATGCACCAGCGTCATGATCTGCACCAGGTTGCCCACATGGAGCGAATCTGCCGTGGGATCGAAGCCGATATAACCATACCGCGGCCCCTGTGCAAGATGTTCCTCCACACCCGGCATGTGATCATGCAGCATACCGCGCCAGCGCAACTCTTCTAGAAAACCGTGGGCCATGTTCTGTGAGCCTGTGAGCGGCCAAATGTAATGAGGTGGCTGCTGCGGGCGCTGGCTAACTTGGCCGCCCCGATGGACCTGATCACCGGCGGCACCGGCCTTATCGGCGTGCACCTCCTCCATGCTTGTACAGCGGCCGGCGAACGCATTCGCGCATTGTACCGCCGTGGATCGGACCGCGGCATCGTGGAAAAGGTGTTCCGGCACTATGGCCTGGACCCCGGGCAACTGATGCGCATTGAATGGGTGGAAGGTGATATGCACGACATGGAAAGCCTGAAGGCCGCGATGGCTGGGATAGACCGGGTATACCATGCGGCCGCCATGGTGTCCTTCGCCCCTGGGGCCAGGAGGGAACTTTTCCGGGTGAATACGCAGGGGACGGCCAATGTGGTCAATGCGGCCCTGCTCATGGGGATCCAACGGATCTGCCATGTCAGCTCCACCGCGGCCATAGGCCAGGCCCCCGCACATGTGGATCGCGATGAATCGTTATCATGGTCCAGTGATCGGCATACCTCCCCATATGCCGCGAGCAAATACGAAGCGGAGCTGGAAGTGTACCGAGGTATGGCGGAAGGGCTCGATGCGGTGATCGTGAACCCCTGTGTAGTGATCGGGCCGGGGATCCCAGGACGCAGCACCATGACGTTGCTTGAAAAACTGCGGAAGGGTACGCGTTTCTATCCGCCGGGAAGCAATGCGGTGGTGGATGCGCGCGATGTGGCCCAATGCATGCG
>JAEZCB010000112.1 GCA_023412755.1 Bacteroidota bacterium | reverse complement strand
GCCCCAACTAGCTTCGCCCATGTGAAGAAACTGGTGGCACACATTCCCCCGCGGCTGAGGAACCGGTATTTTTTCGCGACCCTGGGGCTCTTTGTGTGGATCCTCTTTCTGGACCGCCACGATGCGTGGACCACGTTGAAGGCCCGCCACGAACTGTACAAGATGCGTGAGCAGCAGGAGTGGTACGCCGAAGAGATCGTCCGCACGCGCGAGCAGTTGCATGAACTTTCAAGCAATAAAACGTTGCTGGAGAAATTCGCGCGGGAAAGGTACCTGATGAAGCGTGAGAATGAGGACATCTTCGTGCTTGTACCTGAACGGTGAAGACCATGGACCACACCACCCGCCCGCTCCCGGAAGAAGCACATGAAGCCTTCCAGAGGTACATCGGGCAGGTTGATGGCGATGATCTTTTCCGTGCGTTGAACAAGGCTTCCGATCGGCTTTGGGAGACCGTATACCGGATCCCCACTGGTTACGCGGACCACCGGTACGCCCCCGGAAAATGGTCGATCAAGGAAGTGTTCCAGCATCTGGTGGACACCGAACGGATCATGTGCTACAGGGCATTGCGGTTCGCACGGAACGATGCCACGGAGCTGCCGGGTTTCAGTGAGGATCGGTACATCCTCAACGCCGGTACGGAACACCGCGAATTGCATGAGTTGTTGCGGGAGCATGATCTGGTGCGTGCAAGTACCATCGCCATGTTCCGGAGCTTCACGGACCAGATGTTGATGCGGGGAGGGATCGCCAATGGGAACCGGATGACAGTGCGGGCCATCGCCTGGATGATCGCCGGCCATGCGATGCACCACATGGACGTGGTGGATGAACGCTATCTGGCGAGATCCCCCGCCACTGGCAGAAAATAGCGCGGTTCCCGGCCTCCCTCAGGCGTACCATGGAAGATCATGGCCAGATCCTCCAGAAGCACATGCGGCTCCAATAATGCCTGCCCGAACAGATCGCTGGTGCGTGTGCTGCCGTAGAAGCCACCTTCGTTCACCGCTTTGAGGCGCATCAGGCGGTGGTCCCCTCCGGCCAGCACCGCCGCATCCACCCTATCCGCGGCCAGTATCATACCGAAATGATCCGCCCTGCGCACTTTATGGATCACGGTCTCCAGGTCCAGGGTTATGTTCCCTTCACCAGTACTGTCCGCAAAGACATATTCACCGCCGGCATCCTGGATCAAGGTGGCCATGTAACTGTTGGCCGGTGGTGCGAACCATTGTCCCTGCCAGGCGCTGCCGAAAAAGACCTTCGGCCGGTGTTCAACATCGATGTTGTTCAGCGCGGTCCTTTCATATGCCGCTCTGATCCTTTCGAAGAGTTGCTGGCTCTGCTCCTCCGCCCCGAACAGCAGGCCGAATACCTTGATCCATTCCGCACGCCCCAAGGGATGCTCCTCCAGGTATTCGGTGATCCGCACCACAGGCACACCGATCCTGCTTCCATGATCCACTCGGCCGAAGGCATGATCGAGTATGATCTGTGCATGTGCCTGGACCAACGCCTCCTGGTCCAACCCATCCGCCACTCCCACCTCCTTGATCTTGCCTGCAGCGGCCAGTTCCTTGATCCGCTCATTGAACACCTGGTCCAGATGTGTGGCCCCCACGACCTTCTCCTCCTGCCCCAATGCCGCGATGAATGACAGGTGCGTGGTGCTGGCCACAATGGCACGATCCACTCCAGCCACGGTAGCCAACACATTCCCATTCGTACCAAAATGGTAAATGCCGAGCGTATCGGTGCGGCCGGCAGGGCCGAATACGATCAACCATCTTTCCGTACGATCACCCAGGATCTGGAAATACCTGGCATGGGTATTCTCCATGACCAAAGCCCCGGAAAGGGCTGTGGCATCTGGTGCATGGCGTGTATCACATGCGGCACTGAAGAACAAGAACAGAAGGATCGGCGACCATCTGGGCATCTTCCCCTTCTTCAAGAGATCCATAGGGAGCACATGCGGCCAATGTAACAACACCCATACAGGTGCCCATGAAAATGAAGAGATCCCTTCCGCGCCATCGCGGAAGGGATCTCCTGCCTTATTACAGTGATCAAGCCTTTACTGCGGAACGTGGTGCAGCTTCCAGGATCTCTGGGCTGGCTCCATCCTTGTACTTGTTGAAATTGTCGTTGAAGGACTTCGCCAGTTTATCGGCCTGCTCATCGTAAGCGGCCTTGTCCTCCCAGGTGCTGCGCGGATCCAGGATCTCATCGGGCACTTCGGGACAGCTTGCGGGGAAGCTCACTCCAAAGACCGGATGTTTCTTGTACTCCACGCTGTCCAATTCGCCACGCAAAGCCGCGGTGATCATGGCACGTGTATACCTGAGCTTCATGCGCTCGCCAGTGCCATAGGCACCGCCGCTCCAGCCTGTGTTCACCAGCCAGATGCGTACATCGTGCTGTTTCATACGGGCACCGAGCATATCGGCGTATTTCGTAGGATGCAACGGCAGGAATGGAGCACCGAAGCAGGCGCTGAACACGGTCTTTGGTTCCGTGATCCCCGCCTCCGTTCCGGCCACCTTGGCGGTATACCCGCTGATGAACCAGTACATGGCCTGCCCGGCGCTAAGCTTGCTGATCGGGGGGAGAACACCATAAGCATCACAGGTAAGGAAGAAGATGTTCTTCGGATGCGGGCCCGTGCTCGGACTTGCTATGTTGTCTATGTGGTGGATCGGATAGCTAACCCGGGTGTTCTCCGTTTTGGTGCCATCTGAAAAATCCACCTTCGTGGTGCCTTCCTCGAAAACGATGTTCTCCAGCAGCGCACCGAACTTGATCGCATCCCAGATCTGAGGCTCCTTCTCGGCACTCAGGTCGATGCACTTCGCATAGCAGCCGCCTTCGAAATTGAAGATGCCTTTCTCGCTCCAGCCATGCTCATCATCACCGATCAAGCGGCGTTGCGGATCGGCGCTGAGGGTGGTCTTGCCTGTACCGCTCAATCCGAAGAAGACCGCCGTATCGCCATCGGCACCAACGTTGGCGCTGCAGTGCATGCTCAATACATTCCGCTCCTGCGGCAGCAGGTAGTTGAGCACGGTGAAGATGCCCTTCTTGATCTCACCGGTATAGCCTGTGCCACCGATGATGATCATTTTACGGGTGAAATTGATGATCGCGAAGTTGTGCTGCCGGGTACCGTCCCGCTCTGGATCAGCGGTGAAGCCGGGAGCACAGACCACATGCCATTCAGGCTCGAAATCCTCGATCTGCTCGGCGGTGGGACGGAGGAACATGTTGCTGGCGAAGAGCGCGCTCCACGGATACTCGGCCACCACACGCAGGTTGAGGTGGTATTCCGGATCGGCGCATGCAACGGCGTCCTTTATGTAGATGTCACGGTTCATCAGGTACGCGCACATCTTGTCATAAAGGGCATCGAACTTCGCCGGGTCGAAGGCGATGTTCACATCACCCCACCAGACGGTGTCCTGTGTCTTTTCATCCTTCACACAGAATTTATCCTTGGGGCTGCGTCCGGTGAACTCCCCGGTATCGATGGCCAGGGCACCGCTGTCCGCGAATACACCCTGACCGTTCACGATAGCGTGTTCGACCAATTCGGCCGGTTCCAGGTTCCAGTAGGCATCACCCACACGGCCCAGACCGATCTTCGAAAGGTCGGCATCCTTCGGTTTATTACCGAACTCGTTCATGTCCTTCTTTGTTGGAATTGGCGACAAAATTAGCGTATCCGCGCGGGATGGGCATCACCGGGCGGCCTGGCCACGGAGCGCTGTTATCAACAATACCAGCCATCCGGCCATGAAGAACAGCCCTCCAAGGGGTGTCACCGGCCCCAGGAGCGGGGTCATATCCTGCAGGCCCAATAGCTCACGAGTACTAAGCAGATAGAGCGATCCACTGAAGCAGAGAACGCCCAATAGAAAGAAGAGACGGGCCCAGATCCGGCCTTTTCCAGTGGTCTTCTCCCAGAACAGGGCAAGGCCGAACAAGGCCAACCCATGGTAGAATTGGTACTGCACACCTGTGTTCCATTGCCCGAGTGCCTGGGGCGTGAGCCGTTCCCCGAGGCCATGTGCACCGAATGCGCCCAATGCCACCGCGATCAATAGGATCGCCGATGCCCATACCATGGTCCGATACATGGCGCGAAGTTCGGCCCGATAGGCGAACCTGCAAAAAGAAATGCCTCCACCACATCCCTGCGGCAGAGGCACTCTTCATTCTCTTGTATGGCGCACGATCACGGTGCGGTCATCGGATGTAAGTCCGAGCGCAACCGCTGTCAGTCCGAGCGCAGCCGCTGTCAGTCCGAGAGCAACCGCTGTCAGTCCGAGCGCAGCCGAGGACTCAGCGGTTGTTCATCCGCTCCATTTCCTGGTTGAAGGTCTCCTTGAACTTCTCGTAATCGTAGTCGATGCGCAGGCGCTCATCACTGCTCAGGCGTTCGTTGTAGGCGGAGAGCAGATCCTGGGCGCTCAACTCGATCGCCACATAGGCCTTGTAATTGCCGGTGGCATCCACGCGCATGAGCTTTTCGCAGATGGTCTTGGTGCCTGTGAGTTTTTGATCCACCACTTCGCGGGCGAGGCTCTCATAGCGTTCGCCCACTTCTTCGCGGTTGTTCATCTCACGGCTGTTCACATAGTTGTCTATCACGGCCTTCACCTGCGTGTTGATGCTGGAGGCCAGATCCTGCCGGGCGTTGCTCATGGCCTTCTTCTTTGCCGTGCTCTGGTCCATGCTTTCGCCGAGGGCGTTGGCGCGGAACACCTTGTCATTGGTGAAATACTCCGGGCCGGAGCAATGCACAAAGACCTCGGTCTCTCCTGCGGGGTTGGGGGTTTCCACTACGGCCTGCTTCTTCTTGCAGGCGGTGAGGCCGCCGGCCAATGTGAAGGCGGCGAGCATGATGGTGAAAGGTCTGCTGAGGGTCATGGTGTTCCTATTTGGTGAGGCGGTGTTGTTGTTCTTATCGTAGTTTTTCTCCAATGCTGTGCCAAGATCTTGAAACGCCCGTCATTCCTAGAGAATAGAGGACATCATGGCGGGCACGATCTCCTTCCGGACATCCTGTACAGCCTTTTTATAAGCTTCGATCCCGGCGCGTACATGGTCCAGTTGTATGCCCTTCACACCCTGCCGGCCGCCCTCATGCACCACTTCCTGGCTCTTGCGATCGCGAAAACTGAAACTCACATCCAGAAAGGTGGTGTAAAATCCGTTTGAATCTCCCCCCTGCCGTGTGCTGGCGTTGAGATCCAGAAGCAGGTCGGCATCGTTGGGCCGATCCACAAAACGGAAACCCGCCTTGGTGAGTTCTTCGCGGATCGCCAGGGCCACCCCCGCATCGTTCATGGGCTGGCCCAGATTGGCCTCGGTGGAGCGCATGAACACCCGGGGCATCTTCAGGTCGATCATCGCACGCTTCTCCGGCACGGTGAGTCCGGCGAGCAGCGGCTTCACCACCATGGGATCCAGCTCCTTGCTCACCAGCGCATCCATATCCAGGCGCACCACCAACTCTGGTACCCCATTGCCCATGGCCACGCGCTGCACAGTGGTGCGCACATTGCCATCGGCGTCGGTGTTCTTCAACTCCACCACGTTGCCCCCGACACCGGGGTAGCTGATCGAGACCGGAAGCTGCACCAGGTCCCGCGTAGCGTTCCCATCCAATGATCTTGCGGAGATGAGCATCTCGCGCCTGTATTGTTGCTCGTAACCCAGCTCACAGCGTTCCGGCAGAATATTGAACCGGACACTGCTTGTGAGCCGCTGCAGATCGTTGTATAGTTCATTGGCCAGAGGTACCTGCCGGCCGTCCAGTTCCACTACATCATTCTCACCCCAATACTCCTGCATGGCGATCAACGCGCGCAGGTTCTGGTCGAATGCCGAACGCAGATCTCCGGAGGCCAGGCTGGCACGGGACCTGGCGTGCAGATCCCTTGCGGTTCCGATGGCCTGGGCTTTTTTTTCCGCCTTGATACGGGCATGTTCAGCTTTGCTAAGCCGGTAGTAGGTCCAGTATTCCGTCTGGTTCTCCCAGGAATCCACCAGTTCGAATCCTTCAATGCGTTCATTGGTCCGCATCTTGATCGTGCTGGTGAAGGTCTCATCGAAACGGTCGCGGCGTTCAAAGGAATGCAGCAGACTGTTTCCCTCCACCACCACACTGATCTCGCTGGCCAGTTCGTTCAACGCGTTCTTTTTCGCCGTTTCGTACGGTTCCGGCAGGTTCTTGCCAGCGCGGCCGATGCCTATGTAATAGTGATCGCTGAGCGGACGTGATCGTACCCAGGAAGGGCGCTCAGGCTCCATGTTCACAGGCTGCTCCACCGGCCCGGCCACCTGCTGGGAACCTTTGCACGCCCAAAAGGACAGGCACACGAGCAAAAGGAAATACCTGTTCACGGCAGTTTTGAATTCAGCTCCTGTTGAATGGCACTGGCCATGGCGTCCGCGGATCCCCGCAGGACCTCGTTGGCCAGGGTACCCATCGGCTTCAATGTGCGTGGCGCGGTGAGTAGCGTGCGCAATTCACGCCGCGCCCGGTCCGAAAGATCCACCACGCCATTCTTGATGGGCAGCAGATCATCCTTGCTGCCATCGTAATGCGCATAGTAGACATGATCATCGGCCTGGCGATCCACCACCCTGCTCATGAGCACCTCGCCGGTCTCAAGGGATACCAGCCGGTAGGAATAGGAAAGGAAAACCTTGTTCTCCTGGTAGTATTCGGTGTACTTCACCGGACGGTATTTGGTGACGAAGTACTTCTCACCTTCCGCATTCACCTGTTGTTCCCGATAGCTCTGAAAGCCTTCTTTGGTGCTTCTGCGCAAAGAGCCGGGCTCCTCGCGATACTCGATCAATGTGCCCATGAGCACGGCCTGCGCACCCATGAGGTTGCCCACACGCACGGCGGTCTGCTCATCCACCACGCCGCTCAGGCCCAGCCGCTGTTCTTCCAGTATGCGGTCCATGTTCTCGCGGTCCACCAGCCGGATGAAGGGATCCCTGGACTCGGTCAAAGCTGTTATGGCGAATGCCTGCACTTTGGAGGCCATCTCCGGCCGTGAAGAGGAATTGGTGAAGGGGAGCACGGCGATGTTGTACTGCCCCTTCGCCAGACATTCCTCTCTCAGCGCGGAAGCATCCTTGTATGATGGATCCTTATCGGTGATCTTCCGGAATTCATCATAGGCACGCCTGTACCTGCCCGCCTGCAGATCGGCCACACCCGCCCGGTAGAGGGGCTCCAGGTAGGCTATGGATCGCAGGCTGTTGGCATCCTTGTAATTCGGCTCCAGTTTGGAAATGCGCCCAAAGACCAATTCCGCACCCTTGAAATCCTGTTTGTCCAGCAACGCCTGGCCCTCATCATAAAGTTCAATGAGGTAGGCGCCCTTCACATTCTCATAATCGTTGCGGTAATGGTCCGGGATCTCCAGCACCACACCAAGCCGCTGCACCCTTTCCTGGTAGTTCCTCGCGTCCAGGTAGGTGTTCACGGCATCGGCCTTCGCGCCCATGCTGGATGCCTTGAAGAACTCGCTCAACTTATCGTTCAACACCATTTGACCGGTCTTCTTCAACCCGATCTTGGCGTCCACGTTCTTCTGGTTGCGCTGCGCGGACTGCAGGTACATCTCGGCGGCCTCCGCGTACAGCCCTGCAGCATCCAGCTTGGCCGCTTTCTTGGCGTAGGACTTCGAGCCGCTGCACCCCGCAACGATGAGCGCCAGGGCGAGCACGGGTGCTATGTGAAGCAGGCTGCGCATGGTAGGGGGTGTTCTGGAAAGACTATCAGCGGCTTTGGATGTACTTGTTCAATTCATCCGTGGAGCTGGAGAAATTGAAGGCATCGCTCACCTTGTAATAGTTGTCGATATCGTAGGTGCGATCATACGCGAACTTGGCGAAATCCAGCCGGCTGTCCTCAAAGTTGAAGACCTCGATGATCCCTTTAACCTGGGTGGCGGTGAAGCAGCGATCGCGGCCTATTTGTTTCGCCGTGTTCAACTTGGTCTCCTCAAAGCTCTTGCTTTCGATGCCCTTCTTCGCATCGTTGAACTCGCTTTCTGTCATGGGCCAGGCACAACCGATGCGGCCACTATAGCCTGGCATGTGGTACACCTCCGGTTCCTTTACAGGAGTTGGTGCAGGTGTGGTGGTGGTGCCGGTACCGCCGGTCGTGGTCGTTGTGGTGGTGGTGCGCGTTGTGGTTCGGGTGGTCGTTGTGGTACCGGTGCCGGTCATGCCATCATTCACATTAACGTTCATGTTCACGCCCATGCCATTCACGCCCATGCTGAAGTTCACGTTCTCTCCGGTGCCCATGCCATCGGCCTCTTCCACTACGGTCACGGTGGTCACATGATCCACACCGCCGGTATTCACTGTGGAAGTACCGGTGGTGGTGCTCGTGGTGGCCACAGGTACATCCTCCACGAAAACCGCAGGCTTCTCGGGCTTGGGTTCCTGGCTGGCGGCGGTGCCCAGTGCGGCCTCACCGGTGGGGCGCAGCACGCGCTGGCCTTTCTTGTTGGTGGTGATCATCACCGTATACTCCTTGCCAAGCTCGAACCACAGTGGTTTCTTGAGCGGTTCGATCGAAGTATCCTCGAACCGTACCATCACCATGGGTGTCTCGGTGCGGATCCCGGTGGCCACAACGCGGGTGGCGGGTGCTTCATTCTTCACATCACCATCCACGATCAGCGTGAATTTGGTGCCATCATCGGTGAAGAACACCAGATCGCAGGTCTGCGCCGTTGTGATCGTGGTTATGAGCAGGGCGGCGAATGCGAGTGTAAAGGAACGTAGCATGTTCGGTTTGTTTGGGTTGGCGAAGTTAGAATTCAGGCACCGGTGGACAAGCGTTGTGCCAAAGCGGACCGCCCCTTCTACTCCCCTACGGCCATGCGGGTTTCAGAAAACCATCATGGACCTCTCCCGGCCATTCCATACGGCCGGTCCATCTTTGCGGGCACAAAGGAAGCAGTTCCCAGCACATGCGAAAGATCCTCATCCTCGGCGCCGGCCGTTCATCATCCTCATTGATCCAATACCTCGTGCAAAACTCCACAGCGCAGGAATGGCGGATCACGGTGGCCGATCGGGATGTGGCGCAGGCACGGACACTGGTGGGCGAAGCCGGTGAAGCGGCCTCCGTGATCGGGTTGGATGCCGGCGATGCCAGCGCACGTGCCGAAGCGATCGCGGGGCATGATCTGGTGATCAGCATGCTGCCCGCCTTCATGCATATGGATGTGGTGAAGGATTGCGCCAGGCTGAAGAAGCATGTGATCACCCCCAGCTACGTGCCGGATGCATTGTGGGCCATGGACAAGGACCTGAAGGCCGCGGGCTTGATCGTGCTCAATGAAATGGGACTCGATCCCGGCATCGATCACATGAGTGCCATGCGCATCATAGATCGGATCAAGAAGGATGGTGGTGAAGTGACCGCATTCGAAAGCTATTGCGGCGGATTGGTGGCGCCGGAAAGTGACGATAACCCGTGGGGCTACAAATTCAGCTGGAACCCACGCAACGTGATCCTGGCCGGGCAGGGTGGTGCGGCCAAGAACATACGCGGAGGCACCACCAAGTACATACCCTACCATAAACTCTTTCAGCAGACCACGCGTGTGGCGATCGATGGCGTGGGCGCCTTCGATGGATATGCCAACCGCGATTCGCTGAAATACCGATCGGCCTACGGGATCGATGCGATCCCCACATTGATCCGCGGCACCTTGCGCAAGGCAGGCTACTGCGCGGCGTGGGACGTTTTCGTGCAACTGGGCTGCACCGATGACAGCTACGTGCTGGAGCTGGGAGAAGGCAACACCTGGAAGGATTACCTGAATTGCTTCCTCCCCTATGCGGCGAACACCAACGTGAAGGAGAACCTGGCCAGCTACCTGAACATGTCCATGGATGATCCACGCATGGCCAGGCTGGAATGGCTTGGACTCTTCTCTGATGAGCCGATCGGCGTCGCGGGCCTTTCACCCGCCGCCACATTGCAACACCTGTTGGAACGCAATTGGAAATTGCGGCCCCAAGACAAGGATATGGTGGTGATGTGGCACCGCTTCGTGTACACACGCCATACGAAGGAACAGGAGCTGATCGCCACCCTCACCGTGATCGGCCAGGACCAGCCGCATACGGCCATGGCCCGCACCGTGGGCCTGCCTATAGCCATGGCTTGCAAGCTGGTGTTGAATGGCAAGATCAAGGACCGTGGCGTACTGCTGCCATTGAAACCGGAGATCTATGATCCCGTGCTGGATGAGTTGGAGCAGTATGGTGTACGGTTCCAGGAAAAGGAAATGGCCGTTCACAGTTGATCGCTGTTGTGTCCGTCCCTTCGTGCTGTTGGGTAAGCGAAAGCCGGTACAATGCCGGCTAGAACTTCAAGAGAAGATCCTTCAGCAGATGGCGATACTGGAGTGTGGACCTGCCGGGCTCATGCTCCACTATAAGCAGTTCATCAATTGGCGTGACCGCATCGCGGCCGAGTTCGAGAAGAACACGCTTCGCAGGACGGTGCTCCAGGTATTTCATCAGGCACCTACGCTGCGGTTCCAAGCCACACCGCTTCGCGATCCGCAGCAGCTCCTGTTCGCGGTTGCTGGGTAATACACAGGCGAACCTGCCGTGCTCCGAAAGCAGTTCCTTCACCTTCTTCAGCAGATCCTCCAGGGATAATTCGCCACTGTGCCGGGCCACACCGGCGCGGGCATCGGGCGAGGCCATTTCACCGGAGTAGTAGGGCGGGTTGCAGATGATCAGATCATACGGTTCCGCGGAATGCATGCGCCGTACATCCATGCGGTGCACCCGTATACGATCCGCCCAGGGACCATTGGACACATTCTCCGCCGCCTGTTCCGCCGAAGCATCATCGATCTCCACCGCATCGATCCGCGCATGCTCATTCCGTTGGGCCACGATCAATGCGAGCAGGCCTGTGCCGGTGCCGATGTCAAGCACCCGTGAAGCTCCGGCCACCCGGGCCCATGCCCCGAGTATCACCCCATCGGTGCCCACCTTCAGGCTGCTGCGATCCTGCCGTATGGAGAATTGTTTGAAGTGGAACACCGCCGCGAAGATCGGGGGTGAAGGTGACAAGGACCGGCATCCCTACCGCTGCAACACCAACCGCTGTGCAGGCAGCTGTTCCTCATGGGTACTTATGCTCACGAAATATACCCCATCGGAAAGAGTTCGCAGATCTAATTTGTTGTTTGTAGCCGATATGTGTTGCACGTATACCAGCCTTCCTAATGCATCCCGCACCTGGGCCATTGCATTGGTGTTGGGTCGCTCGAAATTGATGTGAACGATTCCATTAGAAGGATTGGGGTGCAGGCTGAAATTAGCTGTATTGCTTGCAGCTGTGCTTATCCCCACCGTGGTATCCACCTCCACCAGCAAGCGGCTCACGAAGCGCTGACCGGGATCGTTGATGGTGCCATCATTGTAGCCGGTGTAGGCACCTGCTATGTACAGCCTGCCTTGGTCATCTTCGGATATGTGGTTAATGGATGAGTAGGTGTTGATCGACCATTGAAATGTGTCCACACC
>JAEZCB010000108.1 GCA_023412755.1 Bacteroidota bacterium | reverse complement strand
GCCCCAACTTCAACTTGCGCTGCGATGAAGGGGGCTTACCTTTTCTCCCAGATGCAGGCCATCCCGTACTTCGGGCCATTCAGCATGGTCAAAACATCCATTTCCATTTTCTCCGGACACCAATGATCAGACAATTAGATGATCAGATGATGGAAATGCCTTCCTCAGCATTGATCATCTCATTTTCTGATCGGTTTCCTCTGCCGTGAAGGATCATCTGATCGTCTGATCTTCTCATTTTCTGATCGGAATTTCTGCCGCTGCAAGGATCATCTGATCATCTGATCTTCTCATTTTCTGATCGGAATTCGATCTGCTGATATTATTTGGCCGCTTCCAGCTGAAGAGTGTACCTGAGTCTGGCGTGAGCTTTTCTAGGTGCTTTAGTACTGGTCGGGCTGGCGACCGGCCCTACTTTTACCCCTCGATCAAAAAACACGCACACGCATGCCTGGTACAGAGGTCTTTGGCGAGGAGGAACGCAAAGAGGTGATGGATGTCCTGGAGACGGGCGTCCTATTCCGTTACGGACACGATGCGCAACGCAGGGGACATTGGAAGGCGAAGGAATTTGAGGCGGAGATCGCGCGTTTCACCGGGGCGAAGCATGCGCTGGCCGTTTCCAGCGGGAGCACCGCAGTGAGCACCATGCTGGCGGCATGCGGCGTGGGCTATGGCGATCATGTGATCGTGCCGCCGTTCACCTTCATCGCCACGATCGAAAGTGTGCTGTTCGCAGGCGCGTTGCCGGTATTCGCCGAGATCGATGAGACACTTTGCCTGAGCGCCGAGGGGATACGCAGGGCCCTCACGCCGGAGACAAAGGCGGTGCTGCTGGTACACATGTGTGGTGCAGCCGCCGATCTGGACGGGATCATGGCGGTTTGCAAGGAGCACAACGTGATGCTGATCGAAGACACCGCGCAGGCGCTGGGTGCCACCTACAAGGGGAAGCACCTCGGGCTGTACGGGAAGATGGGGAGCTTCAGCTTCGATTTCTTCAAGATCAACACATGCGGCGAGGGTGGCCTGATCATCACCGATGACCAGGAGCTGATCAAGAGCGCCGAATACCTGAGCGACCATGGGCACAACCACGAAGGCGACAACCGGGGCATGGAGAAGCACCCGATCATGGGCACGAACTACCGCATCGGCGAGATCAACGCGGCGATCGGGCTGGCGCCGGCGCGCAAACTGCCAATGATCCTTGAGAAGCAGCGGCACAACAAGCGGACCATCCAGGAGCGGCTCTCGGGGATCAAAGGGCTGGAGTTCCGCCGCCACACCGATGAGGCTGGCGACAGTGCCACGTTCTTCCACCTGTTGCTGCCCAGCGAGGAGGCGGCGCGCACCACCACGAAACTCTTCAGCGCGGCGGGCATCGGCCATGGATACTGGTACGATAACATGTACCATTACATCAAACAGTGGGATCACCTGAAGGAGCTGCGCATGCCTTTCCGCATGGTGGCGCACGAGCTGGGCCTGCCGCAAGACCTGAAGACCATGAAATTCCCGCAAAGTGATGCGGTGATGAGCCGCCTGATCAGCTTCAATATTCGCGTTACGTGGACGGACGAGGAGTTGAACACGATGCTGGATAAGATGGAGGCGGCGTTGCGGAAGGTGTTGGAGGAGGTTGGGGTGAAATAGCACACGTGGTGCCGGACAAGCCATTGCCAGTACCGGAGATCAAGCGGGAGCGAACGATCCCCACGTTAAGCGCGGCCATCCTATGGGCCATGAATATCACGTTGTATGTCTGGCAGTGGGTGATGCTCTGAAGCTCACTGTACCGCCAGCGAACACGTCAAAGCCCGGTGATCGCTCAGTTCCTCTGATAAGGTCTGGAAGTCCCAGCTTTCGAGCGTGGGACTGTGCATGATGTGGTCGATCCGCAGCGGCGGAAGCCTGCCGATGTACGTGCCGCCATGCCCGCGGCCGCTTTGTACGAAAGCATCTTCCAGATACGCACGCAAGCGATGGTAACTGAAGCTCATCGGCACATCATTCATATCTCCCGCATAGATCACCGGGTACGGACTATGGGCGATATGATCGGCGATGGCGGCCACTTCCAGTGCCCGGATCTTGATCCCTTTCCTCAATCGTTTCAAAATGCGCGCGCCGCCGGTACGGATGGAATCGCCGGGCACGTTGGCATCGAGCGCTTCAAGGAAGCGATAATCCTCATCACCGAAATGGTAGGATGCCAGGTGCGCATTGTAGACCCTCACCGTGTCGCCCCGGACAAGGATATCGCTCCATATGCATTGGTTGTTCGGGTTACCTTCAAAAGAGACCGAACCGGTATCTATGATGGGATGCCTACTGAACGTAGCGATACCGAAATGGGTCTGGTACCTTCCGATGTGGGTATATCTGTCGTGGTGTGACCGGTACCCAAGTTGGGATCGCAGGGCATCTTTGGTACGGAAGAACCGGGTATCCGGGCTGTGGAAGAATTCCTGTAGGCAAAGTATATCCGGCCGTTCCTTGTCGAACACCTGGAAGATGCTATCGCGCGTGATCTTGTTGCCACTCCAATTGTAGAGGTCGAACAAACGGACGTTGTAGGTCATGAATTTGAAGGGCGTTCCCGCCACCTCTGTTCTCGGTGCATCTCTTCCGAACAGTTGGAAATGATCCTGCACGTGGTTCCAGCCGATGGCGAGAAGCACCAGAGAAAGCAGCATGCGCCGGCGCCGGAAGAAGAGCCAGTACACAAGGAAGAAGAAGTGGACAAGCACCTGCAGGGGGAACGTCATTGCCAGCAACGCCAGACCCCATGCCGCCTCTGGTGGAACATGGGGGGCGGAAAAGGTGATCAGCAGAAGGATCGCCGCGAGGACGTTCAGCCACCAGACGGGTCTATGCCACTTTGAGGGCCGATGCGATATCGCCGGAGGGTTGGCCATTCACCGCTTGTTGCTGATGCTGTGCTAAGATGAGGAGGTTCAGGCCTCTCCGCTGGCTTTGAAAAGGAAATCCTTCTCTTCTTTGCTCAAACTGTCATAGCCGGAACGGGAGATCTTGTCCAGGATGGCATCCACGCGTGCCTGCTTGTCCCTTTTGGCGGTGTTGTAGGCGGTATCGCTGGCCACCGTGCTGCGTGCGTAGCGCTTCTCCACGCGCATGCGCGGCACCTTCCGCCGCTGCCCCAACGGCTTCAACAGCCGCACGAAGAAGTCCACGAACTGTTGGGAGGGATCATTCCCTTTGATGAGCTGGCGGCCGGCGACATACCCGTAGAGTGCACCGCCCAGGTGGGCGATGTGGCCACCGCTGTTGTTGCCTTCCCGTATGCTGATCAGATCCAGGAACAGCACACCGAGCGCCACCCATTTCAACCTTACCGGACCAAGCAGCAAAAGATGTAGTTCCAGTTCCGGCCGGTAGGCGGCGAGTCCGATCAGCACGGCCATGACCCCGGCGGAAGCACCCATGATGGGACTGCCGATACCGGCATTGAGTTGGGGGAGCAGATTGTAGGCGGTGATGAACAGCACGAATCCCACTATCCCCCCAAGGATGTAATTGCCCAACAGCCGCTTGGGCCCAAGCAGATCCTCGAAGATCCTTCCGATCATCCATAGGATGATCATGTTCCAGAACAGGTGGAAGATGTGCCAATGGGTGAACATATAGGTGATCACCGTCCATGGATTGCGTATCAGCGTGGGCAGATGGCTGTAGCTCCACAGGTATTGCAACAGGTTGGGGCTGTTGGTGTTGAAAAGCCAGAACATCAGATCGAAAAGCCGCAGGAAGAGGAACACCCCCACATTGATCATGATGAGGCGCACCACCATGCCGCCCGTGCGCCAATGCCCGCCTATCTCATGTCTCAGCCCCATTATCCTATTCCATTCTCAAGGCCTTCCGGCCCGCTACAACACAAAGATCGTTCCTACGGGGGAAGCTGTCACCCCCGATCCACCAAAGTGTGCTACCAAGATGGAACGCGGAACCACTTCGGAATATGGCACCTAGATCCGCAGATTCCGCCGCCAGTGGCGTATTATGAAGAAGCCGAACACCATGCCACCCAGGTGTGCGAAATGCGCCACATTATCACCCGGGCTTTGGCGTATCCCGGCGAACAATTCGAGCAACCCATACCCGATCACAAAGTATTTCGCCTTGATCGGTATGGGTGGGAAAAGCAGGAAAAGCTGAGTGTTCGGGAATAGCATCCCGAAGGCCAGCAGGATGCCAAAGACAGCGCCCGAAGCACCGATCATGGTTATGATATGGTCCAGGAAAAGCTGTTGGATCAGTGCTGGCGGTGCCCCACTGGATGAGGCCAATTCCTGCATGGAACCATAGGCGCTCCGCACATCATGTTCAGACTCCACCGCCAATGCTTTGATCGCGGAGATGGATACTCCGTATCGCGCGAGGTCCGCCTGGTCCTGATGTACTTCCAAAGCATTGATGCCGGTATGCAAAGCCACCGCGCCAAAACCGGTGGCGAGGTAATAGGTGAGAAAGCGCTGCGAGCCGAACACCCGCTCCACCGGTGCCCCGAACATGAACAGGGCGAACATGTTGAGGAGCAAATGGGTGAGGTTGCCGTGCATGAACATGTGCGTGATCAGCTGCCACGGCTGGAATAACGGTGATCCCACATAATACAGTCCCAGGATCTTGTCCAGTTCATTGCGGCCAAGGGCATCCACCCCGAAGGATAGTTTCAATAGGTAGAACAGCCCGTTGATGATCAGCAGATTCTTGACCACCACTGGCAGTCCACCGCTGAAGGGGGAAGCGAAATAGCGCATCTATCGTTCGAATCTTTCCGCGAGCTCATCGAGCCCGAATGTGATGAGCACGGGTTTGCCTCCCGGTGTCAAATAAGGCATCTCACATGCGAATAAACGGTCTATCAGATCATGCATCTCCTTGGAGGCAAGTGTTTTTCCGCCACGCATGGCGGTGCTGCGGGCCATGCCTCTTGCCAGCGCGGCATGCCGCTCATTGCGCAGGGCGCTCTTTTCGTTCCGCACCTGCTCAAGCACATGCTGAAGCAATTTCTCCGGATCCTCACCAGCGGCTTCGGCGGGCATGCCCACGACCTGCATGGTACGTCCACTCAAGGGCCGCAGATCGAGACCCATGGACCGCAGGTCCGGCAGCAGTTCCTCCACCATGGTATGGTCGGTGGCACTGAGTTCAAGATTGCGTGGAAAGAGTTCGATCTGCGTTAGGCCGGCACCTTTCTCCAGGCTCTGCATGTTGCGTTCATACAAGATCCGCTCGTGTGCACGGCTCTGGTCCACCACCATGAAACCGCTGCGGAGCTGCGCGATGATGTAGGTGCCATGCAGCTGGAACACCGGCCGGTCTCCGGTCTCTTCCACCAGAACACGGGAAGGCATGATCCTGCCTTGCTCCGGCGGTGCTGTGGCAGGGGAGGGTGGTGCGCCCGTATCGAAAAGCTGTTGCCAGCCTTCGGGGTTCTGCCGGGGCGGTGCGGTGAAGACACCAAGATCCTGTGGGCGCCAGGCGGGTACCGCAGGGGATGGGCCCGCCGCCGCCGTGCCTGAAAGCGCGCCCATCAGGGCGGGTTCGGGCTCGAAGTCCAGACTGGGCACTATGTTGAACCTTCCCAACGCCCTGCGTGCCGCGGCATGCACTATGGCATATATCATGCGATCATCGCGGAACTTGATCTCGGTCTTCGTAGGGTGTATGTTGATGTCGATCTGGGCGGGATCCAGTTCAATGAAGAGGAACCAGGAAGGATAGTTCTCCCTGGCCACCAGTTCATCATACGCCCGCCTCAGCGAATGCTCCAGATAGTTGCTCCGGATGTAGCGGTCGTTCACGAAGAAGTATTGTTCACCGCGGGATCGTTTGGCGAATTCCGGCTTGCCGATGAAGCCGGTCACTTTCACCATTTCGGTGGATTCTTCCACGGGCACCAGCCGCTCATCGTATTTCCGTCCGAAGAGATGCACGATGCGCTGCCGCTGTGCCGCGCTGAGCGGGGAACCCGGCGGTGCGGCCGGCATGTTGAATTCCTCGTGATCGTTGTTGATGAGCTGGAAGGAGATCCGTGGATGAGCCAGTGCCACGCGATGGAATTCCTCCATCACATGCTTCAACTCCACGCCATCGCTCTTCAAGAACTGGCGGCGTGCAGGTACGTTATAGAAGAGGCTGCGCACACTTATGGTGGTGCCTGCCGGTGCGGCGATCGGTTCCTGGATCCTTACCCGGCTTCCTTCGATCAATACACGGGTGCCCAACTCCTGATCATGTTCGCGCGTGCGCAACTCCACTTGCGCTATGGCCGCTATGCTGGCCAGGGCTTCACCCCGGAAACCCTTGGTACGGATCGCCGAAAGGTCATCGGCCAGGCGGATCTTGCTGGTGGCATGGCGCTCGAAACACATGCGCGCGTCGTTGGGGCCCATGCCTTTGCCATCATCGGTCACCTGCACCAAGGTGCGGCCGGCATCCTTCACCACCAGTACGATCCTTGTGGCTCCGGAGTCCACGCTGTTCTCCAGCAACTCCTTCACCACACTGGCGGGGCGTTGCACCACTTCGCCCGCGGCTATCTGGTTGGCCACGTGGTCCGGCAGTAGCCTGATCACATCACCCATTCCAATGCTCCAGCAGTCCGAAGCTCATGATGAGGTAATAGAGTATGGTCATCACCAGACCCATCACGATCACAAGACGGACCAGATGCGAACGATCGGTGCTTTGGCGCTGCCAGGAATGGCGCATGCGCTGGGCCAGGATCTCACGATCGATGGAATGGCGGCGGTCCGGATCGATCTCTGCCCTCAGACGTTGCAGGCGTTCTTCACGTTCTTCCTTCACCGGATCGTAATAGCGCGTACCCATGTAAAAGCCCTTGGGTCCGCGCTGGCGGAAAAGGCTGAACATGGCTGTGAACTTCGGCGCTGGCATCTCCTGCTTGGGCTGGCCTTCAAAGGTACGGCCATACCTTTTCAACGCCATCGCCCCATGCGTTGGTATGGCGGCCATTGCCCCCGGCGCACTGTTCAAAAGTGCACGATACAGGCTCATTTCACCTGCGTGGACGGGCCTAGTTTTGATCCGTTCCATGAAGAAGAGGTTGTGGCTTTTCGGCATTTTAGGTGCATCGGCACTGGGCTTTTCAGGCACCATAGGCCATGAGGATCCCCCGGGGGCATCTCCTGCAAGCATGCCTCTTTTTCTGGCTAACGAGACACCTTGGGCCGATTCCGTGTTCAGCACACTATCCCTGGATGAGCGGATCGCGCAACTCATGATGGTGGCCGCCTATAGTAATAAGGACGGGAAGCATGAGCAGGAGGTCGGGAAGCTGATCAGGGACCACAACATCGGTGGTTTGATCTTTTTCCAGGGTGGTCCCGTACGGCAGGCAAAGCTCACAAACACGTATCAATCCCTTGCGAAGACGCCGCTTCTGCTGGGCATGGACCTGGAGTGGGGGCTGGCCATGCGCCTGGATAGTACGATCCGTTTCCCCAGGCAGATGACGCTTGGCGCGCTGCAGGATGAACCGCTCATTGAACAGATGGGCGCGGAGATCGCCCGGCAGATGAGGAGGCTGGGTGTGCATGTGAGCTTCAGCCCGGTCCTGGATGTGAACAACAATCCCATGAACCCGGTGATCAACGACCGGAGTTTCGGAGAGGATCGGGAGAATGTGGCCAGGAAGGGGATCGCCTACATGCGCGGCCTTCAGAAGGGCGGGGTGATCGCCACAGCGAAACATTTTCCCGGCCATGGGGATACGGACATGGATTCGCACTACAGCCTCCCGTTGATCGCACACAGCCGTACCAGGCTGGACTCGATCGAGCTCTATCCGTTCCAACGGCTGGTGAAGGAAGGGCTTAGCGCGGTGATGGTGGCGCATCTGGAGGTACCGGCGCTGGATAGTACCAAGGGCATGCCCAGCACATTCAGCAGACCGATGGTGAGCGACTTGCTGGAAAATGAGATCGGCTTCCGTGGCCTTGTCTTCACCGATGCGCTGAACATGAAGGGTGTTGCCAATGGTGAGAACAAGCCTGGCGATATTGAATTGAGGGCCCTGCTGGCCGGCAATGATGTCATGCTCTTCCCCCAGGATCCGATCAAGGCCATAGCAAGGATCAAACTGGCCGTGGAACTTGGCGAAGTGGACCGGGAGATGATCGATCACAAGTGCCTCAAGGTGCTGCGTGCGAAGGAATGGGCCGGTTTGAATAAGCAGGAACGGGTGCCATTGAAAGGGCTGCATGATGATCTCAACACAATGTCCGGCAAGCTGTTGAGACGCCAGCTGTATGAGCGTGCCATCACCGTGTTGCAGGATGCTGAAGGAACCCTGCCCTTGCGGGACCTGGATAGCATACGGGTGGCTTCTCTGGTGATCGGTGATACACTCGGCAATCCTTTCCAACTCGGCCTGCGCAGGTACGCCGATGTCCGGTTCTTCCGAAGTGACAAGAGCCTGCACCGGGATAGTATACAGGTACTGTTAAGGCAACTGGAGCCGTATGACCGGGTAGTGGTATCCATCCACAACACCAGCTGGCGTGTGAACCGGGAGTTCGGCATACCCGAGAGTGCTTTGGACATACTGCGGGAAGTGGCCGCCCAAAAGCCAACGATCCTCGCCTTGTTCGCGAATCCGTACAGATTGAACAAGGTGTTTGGCGCCCATGATCTGGCATCCGTGGTGGTGGCGTATGAAGAGACGGCCGATACCCAGGATCTGGTGTCGCAGCTGATCTTCGGAGGGATCGGCGCCAGTGGCAGGCTGCCGGTGACCGCGACCACTTACTACACGGCGGGCACGGGTCTGGACAAGGTTCCCAACGGCCGCTTCTCCTACACCCTGCCGGAGGCGCTGGGCATGAGTTCGCTGGAACTTGGGCCGATAGACGCCATTATTGAACGCGGGATCCAGGCGAAAGCCTATCCTGGATGTGTGGTACTTGTCGCTGTGGATGGTCAGGTGGTCCTCAACAAGGCCTTTGGACACACCACGTACGAGAGGAAACGGAAGACGGCCAGGGATGACGTATTCGACCTCGCTTCGGTGACCAAGGTGGCCAGCACCACCTTCGCATTGATGAAGCTGGTGGATGATGGCCTGCTGGACCTGGAAAGACCATTGGGTCATTATCTGCCTGAACTGGAGGACCGTTACACCGCCCATGCGCAAATGCGACCGGAGGACATACTCACGCATCAGGCAGGTCTCAGATCATTCGTTCCATTTTACACGCGCCTGTTGAAGGATGGACGGCACAAGCCGGGTGTCTTCAGCGAGATCGCCACCGAAACCCATGGTGTACGGGTGGCGGAGGGCCTATACATGCTTAACGCCTATCGGGACAGCATGCTCACCTGGGTATTGGAAGCACCACTTGGCGCCAAGGGCGAGTATTTGTATAGCGATATGGGATACTACCTGCTGCAGGAGGTGGTTGAAAGGATCACGCAAATGCCGTTGGACCGGTATCTAGCCGAGACCTTCTATCAGCCGATGGGTGCGCACACCGTTACCTACAGGCCATTGGAGAGGTTTCCCCAGGAACGCATCGCACCCACCGAGTACGATGTGGTCTTCAGACAGCGACAGATCTGGGGCGATGTACACGATCCCGGCGCAGCGATGATGGGTGGAGTGGCCGGACATGCGGGTTTGTTCGGCAATGCCAATGATGTGGCCATGCTCATGCAAATGTTGCTGAACAAAGGCGTGTACGGAGGCCGGCGTTATTTGAGTGAGGAGGTCATCGCTGATTTCACCAAGTGCCGGTTCTGCAAACCAGACGGCAGCGGCAATCGCAGAGGATTGGGTTTCGACAGGCCCGTGAAAGGAAAGGGTGGACCTACCTGCGAATGTGTGAGCTATACCAGTTTCGGCCATACCGGCTTCACTGGCACCATGACCTGGGCCGACCCAGAAAGTAATGTGGTGTATGTGTTCCTAAGCAACAGGGTATATCCGAACGCGAATAAGAATCTACTCGCTGAAATGGGCATCAGGACCAAGGTGCAGGAAGTGATCAACGATGCGGTCAGCGCCCGGATCAAGCCTGTGCGTGTGGCCACGATCGGGTCGTTGCGCTGATCACATGCGTATGCCGGTCCCTTTCAGGAACGTGCGATAGTCAATGCGGCCTACGGTCGGTGCCGGACCGAAAGTGGGCAATACGAACCGCCTCTTGGGACTGGGTCTGGAAGGCTTTTGCTCGGGAGAATCGGGTCCTACCGGTTCGGCATCAGGTGATGGCTGCGGAGTAGGGGGCTTGCTGTTCATGGTGGACCTGTATACAATTCCAGTTCCAACCCCTGAACAAAGGGAAGTTCTTCTGGCCACCGAGGAAGGCCATGCACGATCGAAGTTCGCACAATGGGATTTCTCACCCCGATCGCCTCAGGTTCGATGGAGCTATTCCAACCCCTCAATCCATGGGCCGGACCTCTATGGGTGGGATATTCTCCGGCATGATCTCCTCTCCCGGCGGAGCATCGGATGCCATATAGATCACGTGGTATGGGATCTTGTTCCCCAAGGCACCCACACCGGCAAAGCCGTAGATGCCCATCTCATCCATCACATCTTCCATTCTTATCCGCTGTTCAATAGGAGGGCCGATCGGCGTAAGCCTGTATTGCCAGTCCAGAATGTAGAGCGTCCGTGGTTCTCTCAATCCGGCACGGAGTTTTTCAAAATAGGATGCGCGATCCGGGATCTTCAGATAGGAATGGGCGAGCAGTGCTACATCGGCCTCGGCCATGCCCAGACCTGGTTCGTCCGGGCCGGATACACGCACCTGGAGGCGGGTATCCGGAATACCCTGCCGGTCCTTTTCCTGGCGGATCGCTATCGCCTTGGCCTCGCTATCCACCACCGCGATCACGTTGGCTCCGGCATCCAGCAGCTTGAAGGTGAAGTATCCATCATCGGCGAAAAGATCGGCCACGGTATTTCCCACCAAATGGGCACCCATCACGTTCAACAACTCCTGCGGACGTTGCCATTCATCACGGCTGGGTCCAGCGGCTGGCGCCGGCGCTGCAGGCGTGCGTGGCGTATCCGTGTCTGCCACGGGTTCTTCCGCACCACAACTGGCAATGAGCATTACGAGCAGGAGGGAGAGATGGTGTGATCGCATGATCGTTCTCAAGATGAGCGCGAAAATATCGGCTCTCGACGAGAAGAAAGCCGACCAAAATTTTCCATGGAGAATATTACGCATGTTAACTTTGCGGTATCATGGCGAAATTGGATGATGAGTTGAAGAGCAAGTTCGAGAATGAGCGGCAAAAGGCCATGCTCAACATTCTCTTCACATCCAATTGGTTGAAGGCGAAGCAGATCGCGCTATTCAAGCCATACGGCATCAGCCCCCAGCAGTACAACATTTTGCGCATACTGCGTGGCGCCAGGGACCGCATGAACATGCGCAACGTGAAACAACGCATGATCGACCGTGCCCCCAACGCCACCCGGCTCACCGACAAGCTTATCCAAAAAGGGCTGGTGGAGCGGGAGCGTTGCGATGAGGACCGCCGCGTGGTCTATGTGCGGATCACCAAAACGGGCCTTGATCTGCTGGAGCGCGTGGACAAGAACATCCGCGAGCAGACCGAGCAAAGCATGCGCATCCTCAACGATCAGGATGCGGCGACATTGAACAGGATCCTGGACGCCCTGCGCGGCTGATCGATCAGGTGCGCGCGTGTTCCAGGCTTGGGTGAAGCACCGCCTGGCCATTCGCGATGATGCCCAGCGGGCGCCCGGTGAGCGGATGCCCGATGAAGGGCGAGTTCCTGGCGGTGCTCACCAGATCATCTCGCCCGAAGGTATGGTCCACTGCTGGGTCGAAGAGTGTGATCTCCGCCTGCGCGCCTTCGGCCAGATGCACGCTTTCCAAACCAAGTATGGCACGTGGTCCCTGGGTGAAACGCTCGATGATCCTGCGCAGGGTGGTGCGGCCTTTCAAGGCGGTATTGGCAACGGAGAAGCAGGTTTCCAACCCAACCATCCCAAAGGACGCATGGCCGAATTCCATCTGTTTGTGTTCCGGATCCTCCGGTCTGTGATCGCTTACAATGGCATCGATGGTACCATCCTTCACGCCTTCGCGCAAGGCTTCGATATGCTCCCTGTCCCGCAGTGGTGGCATCACCTTGTAATTCGAGTCGAAGCCGCGCAGACAACCATCATCCAGCAGCAGGTTGTAAGCCGCCACAGAACACGACACACTCAGTTTCCGTGCCTTGGCATCGCGGATCAGGGCCACGCTGCCTGCAGTGGAGATCGTGGCCACATGCAGATGTCCTCCGGTGTATTCCAGCAATGCCAGGTCCCGGGCCAGCTGGATGGTCTCGGCCATCGGAGGCACTCCTTTCATGCCAAGCCGTGTGCTCATGGCTCCTTCATGCATCATGCCTCCGCGTGCCAGATCGGGATCCTGTGGGAACACCATCACGGGGGCAGGTGTTCCAGGCAGACCGTGCGTGTATTGCAGCGCGAGCATCATGAGGCGGCTGTTACGCACCGTGTGCTGATCATCACTGAACGCGACGGCGCCCGCCTTTCTGAGATCATGGGCTTCCGCCAGCTGCTGCCCTTTCAACTCCTTTGTGAGCGCACCTATCGGTAGCAGGCGAACAGCATGTCCTCGGGCTGCTTTCAGCAGGTAGGACACACCCGATCGGTCGTCTATGGGCGGGGTGGTGGAGGGGAGCACGGCCACCGCAGTGAAGCCACCCGCCGCGGCCGCATCCAACCCATTGGCGATACCTTGTTTCCATTCTTCACCAGGTTCCTTGAAGTGGGCACGCAGATCCACCCAACCCGCACTGGCGTGCAACCCAGGTATGCGCACCTCGGGTACGCCTCCGCGCGTTATCCGTTCACCGATCCGGGTGATCCGGCCTTCCCGCACTAGAATGTCCGTGATGGAATTGTTGTGGGGGCCTCCGGGATCGACCACCTTCACCTGGCGCAGCAGCAGATCTTTCATGGCGTCACATAAGGCTGCCGCGGATCTTCATTCATCGGAAACGCAGCAGGAGTACTTCAATGGCAAGGAAGAGGAGAGCCAGCAGGATGAACCATTTCCAAAGCTTTCTTCCCTGGTCCAATTCGCTCAAACGTATGGAAAGATCGCCTGCACCGCCATCCAGCACCGTGAAAGTGGTGAGGCCCCGGCGCAGCAACTCCTCCTCCAGCTCAACTGGCGTGTAGGCGGTGAGATCGCTTTCCCGCCGGGGCAGGTCCAGGGCGATCATGCCCAGGGTATCATTGCCATTCACAACGGCATAAGGCCCCTCCGGCAATTCCTGATCATGCAGCACCAAAGCGAGCGAATTGCCGATGCGCCGCATTTCCGGCACCAGGTCCACGCCCGCAGGCCCGCGTAACCGGGGCGGTGTATCACCCGTGACCTCAATACCTTCCATATGGATGATGGCTTCGTCTCCGATCGTGTGGTAGAGGCGGCCCATAGGCCGGCTTAGTTCGGCCATCCGCAACAACGAGGTGGCGAAGAGGGCGTGGCGGGTAAGGTTGCCCGCGTTCTCGGCCAAAGGCGTGGCCGAAATAAAGACGGATCCCGTGCCATGGGCCACGCGCGCCAGGTATGCATTACCATCCTGGGTGCGCAGCAGCACATCACTGCCTGGTGGTGTGCGCAGGCTCCAGCGTTCGCGCACCACCGGCAGGTCCACGTTACGCGGCATGGTCTGGAAGATGTCCCGATAGAAGGGGTGTTCCAGATCGATCCGTTCCACACGCATCCGCGTGGTGTCCATGCGCGTGGGTGCCGCTACGCTGAACTGTCCGAAGAATTCGGCATAGCGCGATGGGTCGCCGCCACTAGGTGGAAAGATCGCAATGCTGCCTCCGCCTTCTACAAGATCGCTCAATGCCCGTTGCAGGCCGGTGGGTAATTCAGGCAGCCCATTCAAGATCACCAGATCCTGCCGCTCCAGGGATGACAGATCCAGGGCACGATACCCCTGCTGCTCGAATATGTGTATGCTGTCCCCACTGAACACACTTGCCAGATGCCTGTCCGTGGTGGCATCTCCACCGCTCACCAGGAGCACACGCAACCGCTCGATCACCCGGTAGGCGATATACATGCGATCATCGAAGACCACTGGATGATCGTTCACTGCCACTTCTCCCCAATGGTCTCCGGGTTGTTCGGTAACGAACCGAAGGGTGGTATCCACCACGCCTCCGCCTTCCACGCCAAAGGTGGCCAGCGCCCGCTGCCGTCCGTTGATGTTGAGGCGGAGCGGCACATTCACCAGTTCCTGCTCGCCATGGTTGCGCACCCGCACATGGAGCAGCTCCTGCTGGCCGGTACGGCGAACGGGACTCTCGAACCAGACCGAATCGATGCTCAGGTTATCCAGCCTGCCGGAAGGGATGGGCACGATCACCGTGGGCACCAGGCTGTCATTGGTCCATTCCTCCACATCCGTGATGGTCTTTTGCAGATCGGTGAAGATGAACGCCCGTTTCACAGGGGCCTCGTTGGTGGCCAGCGCCTCTCTTTGGCGGGCGAGCACATGGGACAAGCGGCGGGAGAAAGGGCCCACATCCACCTGGGCCGCGGCTTCGAGGGCCTCATCACGGCCGAGCAACAATTGCTGTCTTCCTTCGAACCGGCCGGTGATCACCTGGAAGCGATCGCCAGCCCCATGCGCCATCACGGTCTCCTGGGCCGCACGCCGCCCCTGATCGAGCAACCGGCCGCCTGCGTTCTGTCCATCCATGCTGAAACTGTCATCAATGAACAGGGAGATGGCCCGCTGGCCGGAGCCGGCATTGGTGGTGGTGGTGGGGATGTATGGTTGTGCGAAGGCCAGCACCAGACATGCCAGCGCCAGCATGCGTGCGAGCAGCACCAGCCAGTGCCGCACCTTCTTCCGGGCACGTGTCTGCTGAGAGACCTCAGCGAGGTGCCGTACGTTGGAGAATTCGATCCGCTTGAAGCGGCGGAGCTGGAAAAGATGGATCAGTACCGGGATCGCCAGGGCCGTAAGTGCCCACAGGAATGCCGGATGAAGAAAGGACATCGGTGCCAAAGATAGACGGATAGCGGACCGGCGTTGGTCCGGTCCAGATCATTGAACGGGGCTTGCCGGCATGTTCTTGCTCATCTGTTCAGGGCACACCAGTTCGTTGATGAGCATATCCGTGAAAAGGCGGCCGCCACGCAGGCTCAGGTGATAGTTGTTGTCGAAATGGATGGTGCTGTCCAGCCGCATCGAGAAGTCATGCATCACCAGTCCTTCTTCATTCAACATGTTCCGGAGTTGTTCTTCACCACCTTCGAACATCCTGAGCCTGTAGTATGGTGCCATAAAGAGAACGAGTTGGATCCCACGCTCTTCACACAACCGGATGGTCCGCCGTATGTCATCATTCAACCGGAATGTCGTGGGCCGCACCTCGTAGTACGGATAACCCCGGTAATCCCGGTCTATGAAGAAACTGCCGGTGCTGTCGAAGAGGGTGTTCCGTTCATCCAGCAGCGTTACCAAGGCCTCTTCCGCTCCCCAGCGGAAATTGTAACGGGCATACCTGGCGAAAGGCACATGCCGCAACCAGATCCATTCATTGGAACGGTATGCAAGATGGCCGTACACGATCGTATCCTCCAGCCAGGGCAGGTGATCGTAAACGGTGCTTGAGAATTCATCCTGCTCCACACTCAGGCTTTGGTAGTTCACTTCATACAGGATCCTATCCACCGTATTCCCATTGGCCAGGAACAACTTCAATGAAAGCAGCACTTCCGAAGGCGTGAAATGGTTGTTGGCCAAGCTGATGGCGCGCAGATCACATGCGCGTGCGATGGCATTCACATCAATGTTCCACCAGGCACGGGAGGAACCGGTGACCACCACATCGAAGTGCTGCCCCTGGATGCTTCTCAGCCATTGTGCCTTGACCGTGCGGCCTTCGCGGAAGATGCTGGTGAATGCGGCATCCAGTACGATCGCCGCCGCAAGCATGAGCAGGCAGAGCACGAGGATCTTTTTGAGGAACCGGCGCATCTAGAACTGGAAATAAACGAAAGCACGTGGATCGGTGAACACGCCGAAGAGACCGATCAACAGGATCATGGTGGCATAGCCCATGCGCCGCATCCACGTAGATCCCCGGAAGGAGTTGGTGATCCGGGAACTGAAGCTCGCACGTTCCAACAGGAGGAGCATGGCGATCATCAACATGGTGATGCCGAAGGCGAAGAGCGAGATCTCATTCCGCCGTAGCAGTGAAAAAAGCATCTCCCCATCAGCGGCACGGGTGAAGAGGCCCTGCAGGTAGAAGAGGGCATGCTCCAGCGTGGGAGAGCGGAAGAAGACCATGGTGAGTGTGAATGGGATGAAGATCAGCGGCCATTTCAACCAGCCTGGCCACCGGGCATCCGCCAGCCGCATGCGCTGTTCCGTGATCACCAATACGCCATGCAGCCCGCCCCAGATCACGAAATTCCAATGCGCACCGTGCCAGAGGCCACTGAGCAGGAAGGTGAGGAACACGTTGCGGTGCGCCTTCCAACGGCTCACCCGTCCGCCGCCCAGCGGTATGTACAGGTAGTCCCGGAACCAGGTCATGAGGGAGATGTGCCAGCGGCCCCAGAATTCCTTCAGCGAGGTTGAAAAGAAGGGCCGGTCGAAATTGAGCATGAGGCCGATGCTGAACAAGCGGGCGGTGCCGATGGCGATGTCGCTGTAGCCACTGAAATCGCCATAGACCTGAATGAAGAAGAGCGCCAAACCCAGGAAGGCGATCCAGCCGGCCTGCGCGCCGGGTGTTGCGAAGATGCCATCGGTGATCGGTGCTATGCGATCGGCCACCACGATCTTCTTGAACGCCCCCAACAGAATGAGCCTGCAGCCCGCCACGGCCGTATCATGGTCGAAGGTGCGCGGCCTTCCGAACTGGGGAAGCAAAGCCCGCGCACGTTCTATGGGGCCTGCCACCAGCTGCGGGAAGAAGGCCACGAACGTGAGGAAGCGCGGCAGGTCCCGGGTGGGCTCCATGCGGCGGTGGTACACATCGATCGTGTAACTCATCGTCTGGAACGTATAGAAGCTGATCCCCACCGGCAGGATGATGTCCAGTGTGGAGGGCACCTCCGGAAGCCCGAAGGCCAGTTTGAAGGAGGAGACGAAGAAGTTGAAATACTTGAAGAAGAAGAGCAAGCCCAGGTTCGCGGCCACACTGAGCATGAGCCATGTGTGGCGCATGCGTGGATCGGCGGTGGCCCCGATGCGCAATGCGAGAAAGTAGTCCACCAGCGAGGAGAAGAGGATGAGCACCAGGAAGCGCGGATCCCACCAGCCGTAGAACACATAGCTGGCGAGGAGCAGCACGGTGTTCTGGTGGCGTCCGTCCCGGGTCAGCGGCATCCAGTGCAGCGCGAACACCAGCACCAGGAAGATCACGAAGGGCAGCGAGTTGAAGATCATCCGCGTGCACCAGGGGTGCGGCGCCAAAAGTAGAAGGCCGGCCGGATCACGGGACGGTGCGATCTGGTGCTTTCAGGAATGGCTTTATCAATGGCACTATGCGCCGGTAACCATCCGTGTTGAGGTGCAGCCCATCATAAGTGAGCGCCGGGTCCAGCAGCCCATCTTTTTCCAGCGCGGGGCGCAGGTCTATGTAGGTGACATCCAGCCGCTCGCAAAGCCGCGTAAGCACCGCATTGTATCTGTCCAATTCCGGTTGGAATTCCCGGTCCGTGGTGGGAGGGATGGAGAGCACAGCGACACCTTTGGCGGCGGCCTTCGCGCGTGCGATCAACTGTTCCATGTCCCGCAGGTAGGCCTCCGTACCTCGCTTCTGAAAAGCATCATTGGCCCCGGCAAGGAGCAGTACCATGCGCGGGCCGGCCCTTTCGACCTCATCCATGCGGCGCAACATCTCGGCGGATGTCTGGCCACTGATGCCCCTGTTGCGAATGCGCCTGTCGTTGAGCATTTCGGCGGCATCGAAATACTCGAAATGACTGTCTCCTAAAAGAACGATGTCGTTGTTGCGCAAGGGTAGCCGGTCGAACAAACGCATGGAGGTATTGCTGCGGAAACCCCAGGCTATCGCCACAGAGACCGCAAGGATGATGACACCCCAAAGTATCCAGCGCATGGAGCTTTTGCGGCCCCGGTGTCGGGTGGCTGCCATTTGTGGTATCCTAAGGTAAGCGATCGGACTTCCGTGCCGCGGCCACACCCATGCCGAACAGGGCGATATCGAACCGCACGGGATCCATGGGATCGAAACCGCGCAAGGCTTCGGTCAATTCTTCCACGGCCCTCCAATCATCCTGCTTCCGCGCCAATAGACCGAGCATGCGGGCTATGCGGCCGGTATGCACATCAAGAGGCATCATCAACTGCGCGGGCCGGATGCGCTTCCAAAGCCCGAGATCGATGCCACGATCGGCGGAGCGCACCATCCACCGCAGGTACATGTTTATCCGCTTCGCGTGGCTGCCACGTGCCGGATCGGCCACATGCTTCAATGTACGGGGATCATGTGCCACTTCGAAGAACCTGCGCCGGAAAAGCGGGATGGCCGTGCCCATGTCCACCGGGCCCTCACCATCCAGAAAGGCCGCTTCCATGCCGCCATACGTGGTGTACAAGTGCCTTATGGATAGGATGAACTGCCGCAGATCGGCGCCATTGAATGTGCGGTGCACGAATTTCTCCAAGAGCCGCAGGTCATCCTTATCCGCATGCATGATGAATTGATGTGGCCGCTCATCCATGGCGCGCGCCAGTTTCCAGGCATTGGCGATGATGGTCTTGCGCTGGCCCCAGGCTATGGTGGCCGTGATGAAGCCGATGCTTTCGGCATCTTCCCGCCGGGTGAAGTGCCTGGGAACCTGGATCGGATCATCCTGCACGAAATCCGGTCTTGCGTAACGATCGTAGGCTTCCTCCAGGATCGTGCGCAGTTCCTCCCGCCTTGCCTGTTTCACGGCTTATCCTGTTCGCCCTGCTTGTTCCGCGCCGCCATGGGGACCGTGGTGGCTATGCGCTTTACACGCATGGGCGCCGTTCCGCCCGCTTCGCACACAGAACAGGAACCACCGCCTCCAGATGTTCCAGCCGCGCCATTCAACGGCCACCGCCCATCATGCCCGGCAATTCCATCACCTCATAGCCGCTCATGTCGAAGGCCTTTTCGTCCACGCTGCCCACTTTCAGGTTCTTCATGTACATCACCATCTTCTCGCGGCCATCGTGCGCTTCCCAGGTGGTTTCCAAAGGCATTCCATCGGCCAGCGTGGCCGGTCCTTTGGGCTGTTTCTTACCGGTAGCTCCACCTCCAAGGGCACGGGAGAACTGCTCGAAGGGCGCCTTCAGATCCTCGGCCACCCATGCGGTCCAGCTGCCATCCTCATCGCGGCCAACATACTTGCGCACGGTATGTCCTTCAATGGTCTTGGTCTCGTTCGTTTTGGTTATTTCCATGTCATCCTCACCTTCTCCAGCCTGCGCGGGATCCACTTTGGGGCGTGGCATTTTCATGGCCATCTTTTTGCCGCTCGCATCGGTGATCAGCGTGTACATCTCGTCCTTCTTCATGTCCGTGATCATCCGGACATCCTGTGCATCCGGCCCCTTCATCAGGGGTTGCATCACCAGTTGGTCCTCCTTGCTCCAGAAGCGAACGGTAACCGGACTATCCTTTTCCTCCTTGTCCTTCTTGTAGGTGTGTATCTGCATATCGAAAGAGCCTACGAAGCCATCGTCCTGGGCGTGGAGCTGGAGGAATGGGATAAGCAGCAGCAGGGCAAGTATCTTTCTCATGTTCTTTTAAAGGTAATGATGCAGCTAAGGTAAGTGGAGCCTAAGGTGCTCAATGCTCAGATAACGCCATCCTTGATCACCAGGCGGCGATCGGCCATTTCGGCCAGCTCCTCGTTGTGTGTTACGATCACGAATGTCTGCCCGAATTCCTTGCGCAGATCGAAGAAGAGTTTGTGCAGTTCGCGGGCATGCACCGAATCCAGGTTGCCGGAAGGCTCATCCGCCAGCACCACGGCCGGGCTGTTGAAAAGAGCACGTGCCACCGCCACACGTTGCTGCTCCCCTCCACTCATCTGGGCGGGTTTGTGATCGGCGCGCCCATGCACATTGAGCCGCTCCAGCAGCTGCCTCGCGCGCGGCTCCAGGTCCCTGGGGGATCTGCCGGCTATGAGACCGGGCATCATGGTGTTCTCCAGCGCGGAGAACTCCGGCAACAGGTGGTGGAACTGGAAAACAAAACCGATGTTGCGGTTCCTGAATTCGCTCAACGCACGGGTATTCATGCGCATCACATCCTGGCCGTTCACCTTCAGTTCACCACTATCGGCCTTATCCAGGGTGCCTATGATCTGCAGCAGCGTGCTCTTGCCCGCACCGCTGGCCCCCACGATGCTAACCACTTCGCCCTTCGCCACCGAAAGGTCCACCCCCTTCAATACCTGTAGATCGCCGTACTGTTTTCGAATGGCCCGGGCTTCGATCATGCGGGTGCAAAGAACGGAACTTGGGGACAGTTGTCAGTTGCCAGTGCTCCGTTGTCAGGGGAGGAACCTTTGGGGAAGCGCGGTTGTCAGTTGGCAGTGCTCCGTTATCAGGTGGGTATCGCAAGCGTTCCGCGACCCCAGATCCTTGCGCATTCTGGACAACGGTACAGCGTACGGCCTACAACCGGCAACTGCCACCTGATGCCCTAAATTCGCGCCCTTATTTCAACAATTTCGGTATGACCAAGATCAAGTTCGGAACGGATGGGTGGCGCGCGATCATCGCACAGGAGTTCACCGTGGATAATGTGGCGCGTGTGAGTGTGGCTGTGGCCGAATGGGTGAAGAAGAACTTTCCGAATGATCCCAGCATCGTGGTGGGGCACGATTGCCGTTTCGCGGGCGAGCTTTTCGCGCACACCACCGCCAGGGTCTTCATCAGCAAAGGCATCAAGGTGCATCTGGCGAAGGGTTTTGTGAGCACGCCCATGGTATCGCTGGGTGCGCACCAGCTAAAGGCCTCCATGGGCGTGATCATCACCGCCAGCCACAACCCACCGGGCTACAACGGCTATAAGCTGAAAGGCAACTACGGCGGCCCACTGATCCCCGAACACATCCAGGAGATCGAGGACATCATTCCCGGGAGCCATACGCTCGATCTCACAAGCATCGATCTGGCACAGACGGAGAAGGACGGCATGCTCAAGTACGTGGATCTGGAGACCATGTACGTGGAACATGTGGAAAAGAACTTCGATCTGGAAGCCATCCGCAAGAGCGGCATGAAGCTCGGTTTCGATGCCATGTACGGTTCCGGACAGAACGTGATCCCGCGGATCCTGAAAGGGGTGGAGCTGCTGCACTGCGAGCATAACCCCGGCTTCCATGGGCAGGCACCGGAGCCGATCCACAAGAACCTCAAGGAGTTCAGCGAAATGATCAAGAACAGCGACATCGACTGCGGACTGGCGGTGGATGGCGATGCCGACCGGATCGGGCTCTACAATGGCAAGGGCGAGTTCATCGATTCACACCACATCATCCTGCTGCTGATCCATTACCTGGTGAAGTACAAGAAGTTCACCGGCAAGGTGGTGGTGGCCTTCAGCGCAACGCCGAAGGTGAAGAAGATGTGCGAGCACTACGGGCTGGAATACAAGGTGGTGAAGATCGGTTTCAAGTGGATCTGCGGCATCATGATCACCGAGGATGTGCTGCTGGGCGGGGAGGAGAGCGGCGGCATTGCGATCAAGGGGCACATTCCCGAGCGCGACGGCATCTGGATG
>JAEZCB010000091.1 GCA_023412755.1 Bacteroidota bacterium | reverse complement strand
GATCGGACCTCTTTCCCCAGCGCGTCCACCATGACCACCTGCTCCACCGGCCCTTCCACCCACAATTCATCTGCGGCCGGATTGGGGTGAACGTGCATTCCAGAACGTTCATCTTCGCCGACAGAGGTGGTCCCAGGCACATTCAAGCTCCAAAGCCGCGGTTGACTGAAAGGGCTGGACTCGTTGCTCATGAAGATCTCTCCATCGGAATGCCATTCCACCGCCTCCACCTGCACGAACGACAAAGTGAAGGACTCACGCACCACGCTTCCACCGAAAAGATCATTTCCGTTGAACCCGCCTAGCCGGACCAGGAATGGCACGAACAAGCCATTGGTATATCCCACCAGCATCACCTGGCCGGTGCCTTCGTGATAAGCGGCGCCCGTGATCATGCCTTCCACATCGTACTCGTCCCGAAGGAGCGCCTGGTGCTGACCCGGGGTCGCGGGAACGGCATAGACGCGGGTTTGCTGGTCCAGCCAGTTCTTGGTGAAAAGGAACAGGCTGTCATCCTTGACCATGATCGCTTCACAATCCCAGTTGTTCGCGTTGTTGGCTGGCTGGAATTCGGTCTGATCCTCATAGGCATACTCGATCACATCCGCTTCCACACCGGTCACATTCTCATCCTGCAGCAGCGCCAGCGGTAACCTGAGGATCCGCAGATCCGTGCGTACACCGCTGTTGTTGCCCACATCACCGATGTACACGTATTCGTCATCGGCGGCGATATCCTCCCAATCGATGTTGGAGACATTCGTCACTTCCACCGTTCTCAACACACCTCCATTGGCGGGATCGATCCTATAAAGCAATGGTGCATTGCCACCATCATTATGGGTCCACCATGCACCATCGATCAGCAGAAGACCACTGGTCTCGGCCACTTCACCAGACAGTGTGGTGAGCATGGTAGGAGAGATCTGTGCCATGGCGGTAAAGGGCAGCAGGAAGAGGAAGACCAGCGAACGCATACGGCCAAATTAGGTCTATGGGATCAGGGGGCGGCCAGCGATCCTGATGGATATGGGAACACAATGGTCCCCATACGGCCATGGCGCACCGTATAAACAGCTGATCATCAGGCAACATACCCTTGGTTGCTAACTTTATACTAATTGGCCGATAAGATGCATTCGAGGAAGGAAGACCGCACGGTGGAGGATCCGCTGCCGCTGAATGTGGTGCGTGACCATGGTCAGGCAGTCATGGGGTCCACCATGGATCATGCAGTAGTGATATCCCGCGGTAAGGATAATGTGGAGAAGATGGGTGATCCGCTCCTCTTCCTATTTGAGTCTTTCACACCTTTAAAGCCCATCGCTGCTAATGATGAAAGCTTCGCGTTGCTGGAGGCGCCTAACAGCAATGGTGCATCCTACGCGGGCAAGGGTGGCGAGGTACTTGATGGATCCGTCGCGGACGGAGGACCCACCAGTGATGCATTCAACGATCCATCAAAAAGGCCATGGCACACACCGCTACTGGGGAATGGGAGAACAGGATGATGGTGTCTACACGGCCCATAGCAGATAACTATCCAAATAATCGATCGAGAACATGAAGATCAAATTGAGACCATTGGAAGAACAGGTGATCGTGATCACCGGAGCATCGAGCGGCATCGGTCTGGCCACGGCCCAAGCCGCGGCCCGGGAGGGAGCAAAGTTGGTGCTGGCGGCCAGAAGTGAGGAAGACCTCATCAAGATCACGGATGAGATCAACCGCAAGGGCGGAGAGTCCATTTTCGTGGTGGCCGATGTGGGCCGCAAGGAGGACGTGGAGAAGATCGCCGACGCGGCGAAGAAGTACTTCGGCCATTACGATACCTGGGTGAACAACGCAGGCGTATCCATCTATGGACGCCTGGCCGAAGTGAGCGATGAGGACAACCGCAAACTCTTCGACACGAATTTCTGGGGCGTGGTGTATGGATCGTTGATCGCCGCTCAGGACCTGCGCGAGCGTGGTGGCGCCATCATCAATATCGGTAGCGAACTCTCCGATCTGGCGATACAGATCCAAGGCATGTACAGTGCCAGCAAACATGCCGTGAAGGGGTTCACGGATGCATTACGGATCGAATTGGAGGAGGAAGATGCGCCGATCGCTGTAACTCTGGTGAAACCAGCTGGGACCAACACCCCCTATACCGAGCATGCCAAAAACTACATGGATAAAGGAGCCACCCTGCCACCACCGGTTTACGCTCCGGAAGAGGTGGCAAGGGCTATTCTAAAAGCGTGCGAGCGGCCTTTCCGGGACATCCCCGTAGGCAGTGCGTCCAAGATGATGAGTGCCATGCGGCAGATCGCACCCCGGCTTGCGGATCGGATCAGTGAGGAATTCATGGGTGATGCGCAGCAGATGGACGGGCCATCACGTAATGGCGATGGCCTGCACCATGCGGCCGGCGGTGGGCGCGTGCATGGGAATTATGAAGGTTATGTGATGAAGAACAGCATCTATACACGCGCGATCACCAACCCCGTGATCACAGGTGTGGTGGCCCTGGCAGCCGCCGCTGGTCTGGCCATACTGCTGGGCGGAAACGCGGATCGGGAGGAGTACGACAGCGACTATTGAGAAAGGAATGGAGCGAAAGGCACCGGCCCGTTCAGGGCTCGGTGCCTTTCTTCATTCCTGTCCAATTCTTTTTCACAGCTGCCCCGCCAGCTTCCTGGTCGGTTTCGGCGGATGCTTCCTTGAGGATGGAGATCAATCGGGCGCGGTCCACGGGTTTCACCAGGTGGTGATCGAAGCCCGCTTCCACGGAGCGTTCACGATCCTGCTCCAAACCCCAGCCCGTAAGGGCCACGATGACCATGCCCCTGCCCCACTCCCTTGCGCGAATGGCCTTGCATGCTTCATAACCGTTCATCCTGGGCATGCCGATATCCATGAAGACCAGGTCTGGTCTCTTTCTTTCGGCCATGGCCACGGCCTCTTCGCCATCGTTGGCCACAAGCGTTTCCTGCCCCATGGCTCCCAGCACGGCGGCCAGCGAACTGGCCGAATCCCGGTTATCGTCCACCACCATGATCCGTTTGCGCTGAAGCACGCTTGTCGTTTCTGGCGGGTCTTTGGCGGTGATCATTTCCCCGTGCCCGGACAAAGGCAACCTTATGGTGAACAAGCTGCCTTTCCCCTCCCCATCGCTTTGTACTTCAACGGTGCCCTTGTGCATCTCCACCAGCTTTTTCACGATATGCAGGCCTATGCCCAACCCCCCGCCACTGCTGCCCTTTGAACTGTTCACCTGTGAGAACATATCGAACACACGTGGCAGCATCTCCGCCGGTATGCCGAGTCCATTATCCTTCACCTGGATCACCGCATGGTCCTTATCGCGTTCAAGCGTCAGTTCGATCCTGCCATTTCGCGGTGTGTATTTCGCGGCATTGTTCAACAGGTTGTTGATCATCTGGGTGATCCTGGTACCATCCCCGGAGGCGATCATCCGTTCGGTGGGCGCCTTGTACGTGAATGCATGCCCGAAGCCATCAAGCATGGGCTGTACCGCTTCAATGGCCTGTGCTGCGGCGGACATCAGATCTACCTGCTCTGAGCGCAGCTGGATCATCTCCCGGCTTATGCGGCTCAAGTCCATCAGATCATCGATGAGGTTCACCATGTGCGATAGCTGGCGCTGCATCATGGCGTGCACACGTGCCACCTCCTCATCGTTATCCGTGATCATGGGTAACAACTCCAGCCCGTTGCGCAGCGGTGCCAGGGGACTTCTCAATTCATGTGCGAGCGTGGCGAGGAAATGGTCCTTGCGTTGGTCCGCCTGGCGCAATGCCTCCTGGGCTTCCTTGCTCTCCGTGATATCGGTATTGGTGCCGAACCAGCGCATCACATTCCCCTCCGCGTCCAGCATGGGTGTGGCACGTGTAAGGAACCAGCGGTACACGCCATCCCATCGGCGCAGGCGGAATACTTCTTCCCAGGGCTTATTCGAGCGGAGCCTTTCACGGAAAAGCGTGGCGAGCTGCTCCTTGTCATCCGGATGGTAGATGCGTATGCCTCCGTTCTCGCGGATCTCATCCATGCCCAGCCCGGTGAAATCGAACCAGCGCTCATTCATCCAGATGAGCCTGTATTGCTCGTTGGCGATCCAGGCCATCTGATCCATGTGTTTGGAGAGCATGCGGAATCGTTCCTCGCTCTCACGCAATGCCTCCTGTGCCAGTTTCCGCTCGGTTATATCCTGAACGGTGCCGATCATTCTATGTGGCTGGCCATTCTCGAAAAAGACCTTGGCAGCAAGTCGCACCCACCGCAATTCCCCATCCTTTTGGTTATAGATGCGGTGCTCCAATTCCATTCTACCATTGCCGACGGGATCCAGGGCTTCCTGCAGAGCCTTGGTCCGTGCGGCCATATCATCCGGATGCACCACCTTCTGGTGGATATCTTCTTGTACTTCCTCCGGCCGCACACCGTGGATCTCCTGGCACCGGCTATCCATTTCCACCACTTTCGTAGGGAACTCATAGCTCCAGCTGCCCAACCTGGCTATGTCCATGCTCAATTGGAGATGCTCGGCCGAATGCTGTTGCTCCAATTCCAGCGACTTTCGCTCAGAAATGTCGACCACCACTTTGATCGCACCGGTTATCGTTCCCTGTTCATCATGCATGGGAATGGAATTCACCAACGCGGTGATGCGCCGTCCGTTCTTGAACTCCATGATCACCTCCTGATCCAAGGATCCCTTTCCCTCCGTCAAGGCCCTGGCCAGGGGATATTCTTTTTCGCCGATCGGACTTCCATCCGTGTTGTAATGCGTGACAAGGTCGCGCCATTTGTCCACGCCCACTTTTGGCGTGGAGCCGATCAACTGTGTCAGCGCCTCATTATGGACCAGAACAGTACCATTCCTGTCGCATGTGAACATGGCCACTGGAAGGCTTTCCACCACATGGCGAAGCAGTTCCTCGCTCGCCTGCAATGCCTGCCGTCCCTGGCGCTGTGCTTCCAGCTCGCGCTGCAGCGCCTGGTAGAGATTGGAATTATCTATGGCCATGGCGGCCTGTGCGGCCAGTGCCAAGATGGTTTCCTCTGCCGAAGCGGTGAAAACGCCAGGAGTGGAATGCCCATAGAAGAGTCCGCCCAACACCTCGCCATTTCTGGAAATGACCGGTACGGACAGATAGCTTCGGACAGGTGGGTGGCCCGGAGGCATGCCCTTATAGGGCTTGTTCCTGCCATAGCGGGCATCCTGCAACACATCATGGATCCGTAGAATGCTACGGCCACTGAAGGTGGGAGCGAAGATCTCCGTGTTGCGCGGCATGGGGAAGTTAGCGAAAGCTTCCCTTGGCAGACCTGAAAGGGTGTAGAGCATGTACGAGCCGCCTTCATCGTCCTTCACGTTGAAGAAGAAAGCACCGAACTCAGCACCGCTGATGCTGCGGCCCGCGTCCGTCACGGCCTGCACTATGCTGTTGAGATCCCTATCGCCCACCAGGTCCTCTCCCACCTCATTGAGGATCTCCAAGGTTCTGGTACGTTCCCGCAGTTGCAGTTCCGTCTGTTTCCTTTCGGTAACATCCACCGTGGCTCCCAGGATCCTTATTGCGACACCTTCTTCACGCACCACCGTGGCGTTGCTGAACAGCCACCGTACTTCACCTCCGGGCCTTACGGCACGGAATTCCACTTCAAAGGGTGCACCTTCGTTGACCGCGTTGTCTATGGCTGTACGCAGCATGCCATGATCTTCCGGATGAATGAACCGCAGGAATGCCGCCAGATCCATGGACCCTTCTCCCTTCTCCATGCCATGTATGGCGTAGAGCGTGTCCGACCAGGTGATCTTATCCTTCTCTATTTCCCAATCCCAAATGCCCATACGCCCGGTCTGCACGGATAGGCGCAGCCGTTCCTCGCTTTCGCGCAACGCATCGTTGCGTTGTTGCAATTCTTCGTTGATGGTGGCGAATTCCTCGTTGATGCTTTGCAACTCTTCCTTCGAGGTCTCCAACTCCTCGTTGATGCTCTGCAGTTCCTCATTGGAGGATACGACCTCCTCGTTCGCGGATTGCAACTCACTTGTGACCGACTCGAATTCCTGGGAGATCAGGCGCATCTGCTCACGCATGTCCTGAAGTTCCTGCTCCAGTAGATGGATACGCCGGTCTTTGCGATCCCTGGAGCGCGCATCATCACCAGCTCCTTCCGTTCTCTCCAACTGGTGCTCGCGGAAGACCACCATGAAATGGGGTTCCTGTTCCGTGCCGAAGGGGATCACTTCCAGGTCCATTTCGCAGATGGTGCCACCGCTGGCAGATGGGATCCCTTTGCGCACCACGGCCGTGCGTTCCTTGCGAGCACGGCGCAACAGGGTGCGCATTTCGAACACCAGATCGCTACGGATAAGCCGGAGCAGATCCAGGGTGGGCTTTCCGGAACCATGTTCCAAAAAGCGGGTGGTATTGCCGTGGAACCGCACGATCTGGCCTTCAGCATCCACCACAACGGATGGCGGCGTGAAGCGTGTTATGAGGATGCGATCCACTTCCCGATCGATGTCCGCATCCTTGCTCGCCGGCCTTCTTTCCAAACGGATCGGTGGCACCGGTGAATGATCGCCCCCCTGTGCGGGTTGTGCGAACAACTCGACGCCCAACCGTCTGCGGGTATTTCCTTTCCCTTGATAGACCTTGTATCGCCGATCGGGTTGAAGGAATAGATCTCCACCGGCCGATGGTGTTTCACTTCTGCCCAAAATGAGGAAACCATGCTGTTTCAGGCCATAGTGGAAGCCGCGCATGATCTTGGCCTGCGCAGGCGTTTCCAGATAGATCAGCAGATTCTGGCAGCTGATGAGATCCAGATTCGAGAAAGGCGGATCCTTGATGAGATCATGGCGGGCGAAGACACACATGTCCCTTATCGTCTTCACCACCTGGTAATGCCCATCTATTTCCGTGAAGAAATGCTTCAGCCTTCTGGAAGAGAGGGACCGCACAGCATGTTGCTTGTAGATCCCCAGCCGTGCCCGTTCTATCGCATGTTCGTTAAGATCCGTTGCGAAGATCTGCACGGGTGTGGTGAGCGCACGATCACCAAGGAACTCCAATATGGTGATGGCGATGGACACAACCTCTTCACCACCTGAGCATCCCGGAACCCAGATGCGTATGGGATCATTTATCGGCCGGTCCCGCATGAGGGCAGGCAAGACTTTGCGTGCCAGCGCTCTGAAGACCTGCGGATCACGGAAGAAGGTGGTGACATTGATCAGCAGATCGTTGTACAGCGCATCCAGTTCACTGGTATTCTCCTTGAGCAGCTTGTAATACTCTGATGGTTTGCTGATATGGCCCAACGCCATGCGCCGAAGTATGCGCCGGTGGATGGTGGCCGGTTTGTACTGCGTAAGATCCACACCCTTTCGCTGGTGGATCAGGATCAGGATCTTCTGCAGATCGTCCTCGCCGCGCGATCCGAGACTGCCTGATGTTTCGAAGAAATGCCGGTGCAGTCCACTCAATCCGCTGCCGATGCGTTCAGCAGGAAGGATAAGGTCCACGATGTTGGTATCCCGAATGGGATGTCCATTCAGGAAAATGGTCTCATCGGCGATGACCACCCCCCCTTCACTGCGCACCTCCCTTGCGCCCTGCACACCATCCTCCTGGTGGGTCAACAACAGCACGGCTATGGCTTTGTTCTGGAACACACGTGCCAACTCCGTGAACATGTGGTCCACCGGCCCATGCATTCGATCCCTGGTGCGCAGTTCCGATACCTTGAATACCCTTTGATCCAAAGAGATAAGGGCGCGCGGTGGCGCCACGTAGACCTTGTCCGCCTCCAGCCTAAGCCCATCTGAAACCACTTCCACTGGTAGCGTGCATCCTTGCTGGATGCTCTTCAAAATAGCGGAAGCATCTCCCGATGCAGGATCGCTCACCACGATATACGCGCTGCCGAGATCACTTTCCAGGTGCCGCATCATGCGCTCCAGTCCTTCCACACCCTTCGCACATGTGCCGATGGCGATCACGGGAAAGCCATCGGTGTGCGTAGGGAAATGCTGCGGATCCTTTCGGCGGCCCGCCTCAAGGAGAGCAAGTACATCGCGCTTTTTGAAGAACATGTGCCTGCCGCCATCCGGGAATACGGGTTCCAACTCCGCCCGGCGCACACGCGCACGCAGGGTATTGGGATGGCACTTGAGCAACTCCGCGGCCTCGGCCGAACTGAGCAACTCCGGGCCGTGATCTTTCTTGCTATCCATTTCCTCTCCACCAGCGATGTCCTATCGGCAACCCGCCGGAGATCGGCTAAAATACCCTAATGATCAGGGGATCACTATAAAATGTGAAATAAACAAGACCTCACTCTTCCGCCCCGGGCTCCGCCTTGCGCCCTTGTTTGGCACTGGCGACCACTTCCATCAAAGTCTTTCGATCCACCGGCTTCACCAGGTGTTTATCAAAGCCCGCCCGTTTGGCCTTACGCTTATCCTCTTCCTGACCCCAACCGGTGAGCGCCACGATGTAACTGCCTGCGGACCAATCCTCCTTGCGCATTCGTTCGCAGGTCTCGTAACCATCCAGACCAGGCATGCCGATATCCATGAGAATGAGTTCCGGCTTGAATTCCTGTGCCACTGCGATGGCCGATGTTCCATCATGGGTGACCCGGACACTGTGCCCGAGGTGATTGAGGATGACACTGAGGGTAACAGCGCCATCCACATTGTCATCCACTACCAGGATCTTGCATTTTTCACTTTCACCCATATCTGCGCTGCGTTCAATTGCGCGCGGAAGTACCGCCAAAGGCAGCTCCACGGCATAGATGATCTTATTTTCCGTATTGAAACTCGATAGGCCGCCCCCTTGCGATGCGAGCATGCGTTGGACGGCCTCCATCTCCGCGATCAAAGGTCGCTCCTCTTGCTCGTTACCAGCAGACGGATCACCGCCGATGAAGATCCTGTACCTGGTTCCTCCTTCCTTCACCACCGCCCGTACCTGCACCACCGGACGGGAATGGGAAACCGCATTCCGGAATAGTTCCTGGAAGGCTTTGGCGAGCACGGATCGATCGCCATACAGATGTACCGTGTCCAAGGGGATGTGTACATCGAACGACACCCGGTCCTCCGTGGTCCTTTCGGTGACAGCGATGGCCTGTTTCACCATCGATCCGATATCTATGAGCTCCTTGTTCACTACCGCGCTGCTCATGAATACCACCGGCGCGCGTCAAATGTAGTATGTCATGTAAGGGATCGTTCTCCCTTTGCACCAGACCCTGTTGCTTCAATGCTCCGCGGGTGGACATCCACATTGTACGGTTGAATAAGTTTTGACCATGTAATGTGCCCGTGGCGGAAAAGACCCCATCTTTATAGTGTCAAAGTAGTTGTGTGAGCCATGTCCTCCGATCCATTCAAGCCCGGACGGATCCCGAGGCGGACCCAAAAGGATCCGCCCGGGGAGATGAACACCGTTCAAGTAAAGATCTACAAGATCGTAGGTTTCGGAGACTGCCGTCTTCGAGTTTCCCCTTCGCCTCTGGCTTCCACAACCGATCATGTGACAACATGTCTTTCGCGCATGATCGTGGCCACCACGCCAATCTACTGGAGTTGATGCGCTAACGGTTGTAGGCCAGCCATTGGCGGAATTCATTCTTCAACTCGTGGTAGAGTCTTTCGAAGATCTCATATTTCTCCCGCAGTTCATTGTGCACTCCAAAAGGTCTGTATACCACTTTCGCTGAGCCATCTGACATGTAGGTGGCCAACCGCTGGTCGTGTTCCTTTATCTCGTGGGCCAGCTCATCGATCACTTCGCACTGGCGCAGGAGCCTGTTCTGGTACTGTTCTACATGGGCCATGATATCGGGTGTGGCCGAAACGCGAACGAATTTTTCCAGATGCCGTTGGAAGATGAAAAGTTCCTCACGATAGAAGCGGAGGGCGTTGAGCCATACACGGTGATCGAAGTGCAATCCCTCGAGGCCCTTCAATACACCGCTTGGCCGATCCACATCGCTTTTGGCTGAGTGAATATGCGCCCGGCCACCATCCCTGGCATTGTTCCTCTGTTCCATGGGAGGAGGTGGCAAAGGTGTATTGATCCCCGCGTTCCGGATCCGATCCTGTGGGCCGTTGTTGTTGGCCAGTCGGCCTTCGGCCAGAGTACCACCCAGCCGATCCCCTTCGTTGGGTCTACGGTGGCCATTCAATTCATGGTTCATCATCTGCTCTTTTCTTTTTCATACCAACCCTTCAATGCTTCCAGATCACCCGTGATGTGCCTTCGATGGGAGGCCAACAAGTCCTGTAGGCCTGCAGGTAGGCCTTCCAAGGCCATTGTTCGATCCACCTGGCTTAACAGGTATTCTTCACCCCTTATCGCTTCATCCAGGATCTGCCCGTCATCGGCGGGAGAAAGACTCTCCCGGATGGCCATCCAGGTACGGTGGAGACCGCCTTTGATCGTGCCTTCGTCCGGGGTGGGATCGCCGAGGAGTGCCAGTTCGTTGCCCAATTCCTCCAGCAATGGAGCGCGGCCATTGCCAATGGACATCAACTTTTCCTTCAGGTGTGGATCATGGATCCGTGCTGCGGCTTCTCCATAGCCTCGCTGACTATCTGTGATCAACTCCGCCAGGTCCTTAAGAATGGATCGGGTATCCATGGATCAGGGGATCTGACGTCCGCCCCTGTTCAGATCGCTTTGGCTACCGCTGTTTCCACCTTTTACAGGTTGTTGACCTTGATGCACCGGTGATCCCCTTGCATCCCTGATGATCTGGTTGCCCTGTGGGTGCCTCCGGTCCATATCAGTACTCTGTGGCCCTGGTTCCACCCGGTGCGGATCATTGTTGTGACCAGTGTCGTTGATCTTCAACCACTCCTGGTACTGTTCACTATCGAGTACAGTTTGGATCTCGGCATTGCGACGTTCTGTGAGGGCTTGATAGTTTGGATCGCTGCGCGGATCTTCACCAAGCCGATTATGATCCGCCCGATATCGGCTGTCTATCGCGTGTAATCGCTCCAATTGGCTCGGCCGCAATTCCAATTCCTCCGCCACACTATCCGAGAACATGATCCATCCTGTGGGGTTGGCTGTATTCTGCGCCTGCACCGTGTGCTGACCGAGGAAGCCGAACATGACGATAAAGAGCATGGCCACCATAGTTCCTACTGACCATTCCTTTCCTTTGGTTCCGATACTTTCCATGACCTTCTGCTTTGAAGAAGGCAGCGCAAAGCGGATACCATGCCCCCGGAACGCGGCAAGGCGCACGCGCATCGGCGAATTAGTTCTAAATGCTGTGGAGTGTTTGGGGCGATCAGGGGGCAGGCCACTCCCCGATCTAGGCCGAACCGCGCAGGTGGCGGTGCTGCATGCCGTATAGCTCCGCCTTACGGCCAAGCTCATGAATGTCGAACGGCTTGGTAAGAAAATCATCTGCGGAGCATGCCTCGCATGCCTCCTTCACTTCTGTGCGGGTATGTGCGGATACCAATACCACTGGAACATGGCTCGACCGCGGATCCGATTTTATCCGTTGGCAGATATCAACCCCGTGCTGGCCTTTGAGGAGCAGATCCAGGAACACCACGTCCGGGTCGATGCGCACAAGCTCATCCACCGAGGGAGGCGCCTCCAGAGCTGTGACCTTGAATCCTTTCTTCACAAGTACGAGTTCCACGATGCCAAGCAGATCGGGCTCATCATCGACCAAAAGGATCTTGATGGCCTCATTGCTATGTGTCTGAGTTCCCATCCTGATCGATCTTCATTGCCGCAGGGAAGGCAACTGTGAAGGAAGATCCCTCCCCCGCTACACTGCTTACCGAAACGGTACCGCCATGATGGCGGACGATCTCACTTACAATGAACAACCCGACCCCGAGCCCTGGGAAGGGTTTCTCGGGATCGGTGAGCACGCGGTAATAACGTTCGAAAATATGCTCCTGTGCGGCGTTTGGCATGCCGACTCCATGGTCACTGACAGTGATCTCCACGAAGGGCCCACTGCAGGCGATATGCACTTCTATGAGATCGGCCGCAGGAGAGAATTTCACCGCATTATTGAGCAATTCCGTCAATGCTTGCATAACACGGGCCCTATCGCCCACCACTCTGCAACCCGAGGCACCCGTAAGTGTGAACCGGTGGGTTTGATGACGCATGCGTGCATCGGCCACCACTTCCATCACCAGGGGATCCACCTCCATGGGATCCCTGCTGAATTCGATGTCCCCCTTTTGGATCTTGGATACTTCCAACAGATCAGAAACGAGCCGTGTAAGCCGATCCACTTGATCGACCATTTTCCGGAGATGTACTTTGGATACAAGTACTTCTGGTCCTTCTCCACTGCCTACCATTTGGAGAAAGGCCTTCAACGTGGTGATAGGCGTCTTGAGTTCATGGCTGGCCATGCTCAGGAAATCATCCTTTCGCTGCAGTTCGGCTTTATGGGAGGAAGAAACACGTGTATGTGCGAGATGTGGCTCTGCCCATTTACCTGCCCCCTCTGCGGATGCATTGGGATCCAGCGGGAACATCTTGGCCTCGCCATTGGAAATTGAACCACCTGTAGCCATTGATTTGAGCCCTCTCTCTCAAAAACGCTGCCGATCATGATCATATTATCGACTCGTCGCCATCCAGGAGCGATCGGACGTTCATACATACATGTTCATCGTGCACCCTACCCTATTTTGGGTCCCTTGGCTAAAATTTCCTCCTGTTGCCAACTGGGGGTCTTTGGATGCATGCGATCACAAGGGGTGTGGAGATCATTCACACCTGAACGATAGATCCAATAGCTCGCCGAAGATCACCAAGCGGGCTTTCACGGATCGCTCTCTTTGGCCTTATTCCAGTAAAGATCCATTTCCTCCAGGTCCATCTCCCCCATGGATCTGCCAGCGCTGCGGATGGCCTTCTCCATATGCTGGAAGCGCGCAATGAATTTCCGGTTGGTGCGCTCCAGGGCTTCATCCGGATCCACTCCTAGAAAGCGTGCATAATTGACCATGCTGAAAAGCACATCACCCAGCTCTTCGGCCTGCCGGTCCGTCCCGGTGTCCACTTCATGCTTCAATTCCCGCAGTTCCTCATGCACTTTCTCCCATACTTGTTCCCGGTCTTCCCAATCGAAACCCACACCGCGCGCCTTGTCCTGAATGCGTATGGCCTTCACAAGGGACGGCAGACCGCGGGGCACTCCTTCCAGAACGCTGATCTCCTTGCCTGAGCCACGTGCTTTTTCGGCCAGTTTGATCTTTTCCCAATTCGCCTTCACCTCTTCCTCGTCCTGCACCTTCACATCCCCATAGATGTGCGGATGCCGATGGATGAGCTTCTCGCAGATGCCATCCAGCACATCCGTGATATCGAAGGCCCCTTTCTCCTTGCCTATCCGGGCATAGAAGACCATGTGCAGGAGCAGATCGCCCAATTCCTTCTTCACCTCGGAAAGATCATCCCGCAGAATGGCATCACCGAGTTCATAGGTCTCCTCGATCGTCAAAGGCCGCAGTGTTTCCATGGTCTGCTTGCGATCCCACGGACATTGCTCGCGCAATTCATCCATGATCTTTAGTAGCCGCAGGAAGGCTTCGGCACGTGGATCCTGTGTCATTGTCCGCGAAGATCGTATGTTCATCCTATGCTTGTATGCTGAACAACGATCCTGTTGATCTGTTACTATCAATGCACATCGCCATGAGAACGTCCATCTTGATCATCGCCGCAGGTCTTTTTCTACCGACCATGGCCCAACCCTTCGCGATCGGATCGGTCAATATCACTTTCAATGATCCTTCGCGTAACGGCAGGTCCATACCATGCGAGGTATACTATCCGGCGACCAATGCCGGTGCTGCCCAGCCGGTGGCCGATGGTATTTTCCCCATACTCGCCTTCGGCCATGGATTCGTAATGGGTGTGGGTTCTTATGCCAATATGTGGCAGGCGTTCGTTCCACAGGGATACATCATGGTACTGCCCACAACGGAAGGCGGTTTCTCCCCCAGCCACAATGAACTCGGCCTCGACCTTGCCTACGTGATCGGGGCCATGCAACAGCGCGGCACCGATCCCGGATCTCCCTTCTTCAACAGGGTGGCCAGCACGGCAGCGATCATGGGCCATAGCATGGGTGGCGGTGCATCCTTTCATGGTGCCTCATCGCCGCTGGTGACAACGGTGGTCAACTATGCTGCTGCTGAAACGAATCCCTCTGCCATTGCTGCGGCTGGTACCCTGGACAAGCCCGTACTTGTTTTCGCCGGAAGCCAGGATTGTGTTACCCCCGCTGCAACCAACCAGTTGCCCATGTACAATGCGGTGCCATCGGGGTGCAAGGCTTTCATCAACATCACCAATGGAGGGCATTGCAATTTCGCCAACTCCAATTTCAACTGTGAGTTCGGGCAGTTCACCTGCGGGGGAGGTGGCAGCCTGGGCAGACCAGGACAACAGGCCATCGCACACTCCTATACCCTGCTTTGGCTTGATCGCTACTTGAAGGATGATGAGCAGGCTGGAGCACAATTCTCCTCGTTGATCGCCACATCCTCCGGGATCTCCGCACAATCCATTCTCTCCGATTGTCCACCCATTCGTGTTCGTGTGGATGTGAAGCTGTTCCTGGATGGCGCCTACGAAGCAGGCACCGGTCTTATGCGGGATGATCTCCGATCCAACGGACTGCTACCAGCTTCGGAACCATATACCGCGGCCGGGTTCGATACGGATGCTCCAGGACAGCAAATGGACATTGATCTGCTGGCTTTATCCGGTCCTGAAGCTATTGTGGATTGGGTGCTCATCCAACTTCGCTCCGCCAACGACCCCACGAACGTGATCCGCACTTCAAATGGTCTGCTCTTGCGGAATGGCATGGTGGTGGCCCCCAACGGCGATCCTACTTATTTCGATGTACCTGCTGGCGGATATTTCGTGGCGGCAAGGCATCGTAATCATTTGGGTGTGATGACCGCTTCGCCCATGCAGTTGCACGGTGGCATGCAGTTGCTCGACCTTTCGGATCCAGTGACAGGTACTTATGGTACCGGTGCCCGTAAGATCAGTGGTGGCATAGCCTGCTTATGGAGCGGCGACACCAATGGTGATGGACAGCTGCGGTACACGGGATCCAGCAATGACCGTGACACGATCCTGCAACGCATAGGCGGCATAATACCCACAGCAGGCGTTCCCGGATATCATATGGAAGATGCCGACCTGGATGGGGTGGTGCGCTACACCGGTCCAGATAATGATAGGGACCACATTCTTTCAGGCATCGGGGGGATCATACCTACGGCTTCCAGAACGCAGCAATTGCCCTGAACGCTCCCCGGCGGGGATCAGATCAGCTGCGCCAGCAACAGATCTGGTCCCCTACCAACCCTTCCTTGTATTTTCGGCCCCATGCAAGGTGGTATCTTTTATTTCGGCCGGAATGCCTCCATGATGGCCCTGGTGGGCCAACAACTCGCTGCGGCGGGCATGGAAGCGGAAGGTTTCATGGATGAGGAAAAGTTGACCGATCGCCTGAATAGTGGCATGGCCAAGCTGCTGGTGATCGGTGGAGGCGTGGAGGACGAGCCGCGCCAGCGCCTCAAGCATATCTGTGCCGGTAAGGGCATTCTGGTCCTTGAACATTTCGCCGGCCCCCACTCGCTGCCAGGCAGCATTTCCGAGGCACTTGGCTGAAGCTTTACCGGTCCACTATAATTCACGACCCAACGCTCCGTTATCCCACCACTTTCTCCGGATGCGCAAAGGGCTGCTGGCCACCATATTGATCTTGCAAAGCGCTCTTACGCTTGCACAAGGCACGGCCATACTGCGCGGGATCATACGTGATGAACTGGGCAATACGCTGCCTCTGGCCAGTGCCTACATGCTGGATGGACGCATGGGTGTGGCAGCGGATGAACGTGGCGAATACCGGCTGGAGATCCCCGCAGGAAGGCCAGTTACCGTTCGGTTCAGCCACACTGGGTTGGACCCTTGGGAGGAAACGGTGGAACTGGAAGAAGGCACCACCCGCACCATGAACGTTACCCTGCGGCTGAGGACGCTGGGGACCGTGGTGGTGGAAGGAAGCCAGCGGCAACGTGAACGTGGGGTGGAGACCATCGACCCGCGGCTCACGCGCTTCAATCCCTCCCCCCTGGGTGGCGTGGAATCGCTGTTGCAAGGGCAGATCGGCGTAATGATGCGCAATGAACTCTCCAGTGGCTACAGCGTTCGTGGCGGCAACTTCGATGAGAACCTGGTGTACGTGAACGATATCGAAGTGTACCGTCCATTCCTCGTGAGGGCTGGTCAACAAGAAGGCCTCAGCTTTCCCAATCCGGACATGATCGAGCGGTTGGAATTCAGCGCTGGCGGATTCGAGGCACGGTATGGTGACAAGATGAGCAGCGTGCTGGATATCCAGTACAAGCGCCCGAAGGCCTTCGCCGGAAGTGCCATGATGAGTTTGATGGGAGGTGCGGTGCATGTGGAGGACGCCATGTTCAAAAAGAGGCTGCGCCAGATCACCGGTTTCCGGCACCGGGTGAATCAATTGCTTCTCCAGGGTCTCGATACCCAGGGAGAGTACCGCCCGGTATATACCGATCTGCAGAGTTATTGGACCTACGACCTCACCCCTTCCCTGGAACTGGGATTCCTTGGCTTGTATTCGAGCAACCGTTATGGCATGATCCCCCAAAGCCGGGAAACAGAGTTCGGCACCTTCAACCAGGCACTCCGTTTCACCATGTATTTCGATGGGCAGGAAGTGACACAGTTCCAGACCTACTTCGGAGCGATCAGCCTGAATGCGCAGGTGGGCAAACACACCCTGTTGAAGAACTCTGTCAGCGCTTTCCGCACCTTCGAGAGCGAACGATTCGATGTACTGGGGCAATATTGGCTGGATGAATTGGATCGCGATCTGGCCAGCGACCAGTTTGGTGAAGTGGCTCGTAACCTCGGCATTGGAGGGTACCTGGATCATGCCCGGAATGAGCTGGATGCGACCGTCTATTCCGCGGCCCACAAGGGGTTCCATGAATGGAGCGGCGGCTATTTCCAATGGGGTGCGGATGTACGCACGGAAATGATCAACGACCGGCTCAGTGAATGGACCATGATAGACAGTGTTGGCTACAGCACGCCCACCAGCACCGGTGAGGATCTGGAGTTGAACTACCTGCTGAAGACGCGGCTGAATATGGAAAGCATGCGTTCTTCCGCCTTTGTGCAGAACTCCTGGCGGTGGGAGTCCGGTGAGGACCGCTGGTGGTCCTTGATCGCCGGTGCACGTGCGCAGTATTGGAGTTTCAACGGCCAGCTGGTGGCCAGTCCAAGGTTACGTGTGACCTACCATCCAGGATGGAAGAAAACGACATCCGAAGGTGACACGGTCGCGTTGGACTACAGCTTCTGGGCGGCCACCGGCATCTACTATCAACCTCCTTTCTACCGCGAAGTGCGCCGCATGGATGGCACATTGAACGCGGATATCAGGGCCCAGCGCAGCATCCACTTCCTCCTTGGCATGGATAGGCGTTTCACCATCTGGGATCGCCCGTTCAAACTCACCACCGAACTCTATTACAAACACATGGATGACCTCATCCCGTATGAGGTGGACAACATCAGGATCCGTTATTACGGTACCAACAGCGCCAAAGGCTTCGCAACCGGATTGGATATGAAGCTGAACGGCGAGTTCATCGAAGGCATCGAAAGCTGGGTGGGTGCCAGTGTGATGACCATTCAGGAAGATGTTTTGGACGACTTCTATTACCTGCGTTACAATGCGGCCGGCCAGCAGATCTTCGAGGGGTACACTTTCGATCAGGTGGCGGTGGACAGTGTGCGTGTGGAACCGGGCCGCATACCGAGACCCACGGACCAGCGGGTGAATGTGGCCTTGTTCTTCCAGGATGAAATGCCCCGCTGGCCTACCTTCAAAGTGCATCTCAGCCTCGCCTTCGGTACAGGCCTGCCATTCGGGCCGCCGAACTTCGACCGGTACAGCGACACGTTGCGCACCAGCCTTTATCGCCGGGTGGACATCGGCTTCAGCAAACAGCTGCTCGGAGCGGCCGGACAGGAGAAGACCAACTTTCTGCGGCACATCAACAGCATGTGGGTGAGCTTCGAGGTGTTCAACCTGCTCAACATCAACAACACCATAGACCACACCTGGGTCACCGACGTTAGTGGCCGCTACTACTCCGTACCGGACTTGCTTACCCCCAGGCGATTCAACCTGAAGCTGATAGCGTGGTTCTAGCCGGATACGGGATCCGCGCTTTCCTCTAATTTAGCCCGGCCATGGCACCGCTGAAAGCGATCCTCCTGCTCTTCTGTCTCTTCCTTTTCGCCTGTTCCACCAAGAGATACGTGGCGGCCTCACATCCCAATGGCAAGCCGGAGGTGGTCATCTACATGAAGGGCAAGGGCGAGCAGGCGGTGAAAGTGATGGAGAAGGTCTATTACCCCAACGGCAAACTCGAGTATGTCGGGAAATTCGAGAACGGTGTGGAGCATGGTGAATGGGTCTACTACTACGAGAACGGCACCAAGAAGTACGTGGAGAATTGGCAGAACGGCGTTGAACATGGCATCCATTACGACTATGCTCCGGATGGTCAGGTATACCGCGAACTCCATTACGAGAATGGCCGGATCGTGAAGGAGGTGGATCGCACCATGCATTGATACGGCCCATGCTGCCACCCATGCACCGGGCAGTTCGGATCTTCGGCCTGGTGGTCATCCTGCTCGGCATAGCGATCCATCTGGCCGAGCTGATCAACGGACGTTTCTGGCTGCATGACCTGCAGGTCTATATCGGTGCCGCAGGATCCCTGTTGAAAGGAGAGCCGCTGTATGGCATCTCCCACGGACTGGATTCCGGGATCTTCAAGTATTCGCCCTTGATGGCACTGCTCTTTGTGCCGCATGCATTGCTACCGCATACGCTGGCCGCAAGCATCCATTTCTGGTGCATCATCATCGCGTTCATTATGGCTGTATTGCTGGCCGATCGCATCATCCGCGAGCACCTTTTGCCTGGGTCCAGAATGCATGTAACGCCCCTGCTCATCACGGCCTTGATCACAGTGGTGCATCTGCACCGGGAACTCCACCTGGGCAACATCAACATCATTCTATTGTGTGTGTTGCTCTTTTCACTCCATCATGCGCTGAAAGGACATTGGCCACTGGCGGGCATCCTGCTGGGCATGGCGGTGATCGCCAAACCCCATTTCCTGCTGATCATACCGTTGTTGATCATGCGTACAAGCTGGCGGTACCTCGGCTTCACCCTGCTTACCGTTGCTGCCGGCCTGGTGCTACCGGCCCTGGTGCTGGGCTGGGAAAGGAATTTCAACGAGCATCTGGAATGGTTCCGGCAAATGTCCATGCACAATGCCTCGCTCATACACATCCAAGGGACTGGACACGAAGCTGTGAACACCATCTACACTTTCATTCACCGCGTGTTCCTTTCCCCCTTCATGGAGGCGCATGCCAGGCTGCCCTACTTCATCCTCTCGTTGATCGCATTTCTCTTCGCACTACTCGTTCTGCGCCACATGCGGAGGGAAAGGGACCGGGGGGAGCAAGGTCATTTCATACTGGAATACCTCATACTCATCGCGCTGGTGCCCAACCTCACCCTTACCGATACCCAGCACTTCATCCTTTCCCTGCCGTTGGTACTCTGGCTCATGCACAGGCTGCGTACACAATGGAACCCCATCCTGCTGATACCCGCGATCCTCATTTTCCTTGGGTATGGAGGCAACTGGGAGGATGCCCTGGGACCCGTTAGCGCCCGCATGATCGATCTTGGCGTGCTTGGCATTAGCAATATCCTGCTGGTCCTGTTCGTAGTGTACTTATCCGGGCAACGGACACCAGGCTTGCCGGCGAAGGTTCCAGCACCCGCTGAAGCCGCACCTTTCCACAGCACATCTGTTGATAATGGCGGCCTTCCACACCGGAAGCATGCTGCTATGCCGGATACTTTTGATCATCCGCGAACTCGCTCAACGATCAACGCTATTGGCTAAGGAGAAGAACAACCGCATCAGGAACGAACAGGAGGCTTCACCGAAAAAGCGCAAGGCGAAGACCGCGGCCGGCGATGGCCTGGGACCGTTGGCGCGTGCCAAGGCATTCTTCGCCGATGAACGCGTGCATAAGGTGACGGGCCTGTTCCTTATTCTCGCATCGGCCTACCTGCTGGTAGCGTTCACCTCCTTCCTATTCACCTGGCGTGCGGATCAAGATCTGATCGGCCGTAGCTGGAGCGAGATCTTCAGCACGGACGTGCATGTGGAGAACTGGCTGGGCAAACTCGGCGCGCTCACCGCACACCAGTTCATCCACAAATGGTTCGGCATCGCGGCCTTCGCCATGGTGTTCTGGAGTTTTCTGCTCGGGATCCGCATCCTGCTTGGCAGCTGGCTCCTGCCACCGCGCCGCACCTTCGGCTGGACGGCCATGTCCATGGTCTGGATGCCCACCGTGCTGGGCTTTTTCTTCCAGGGCGAATTCATGTTCCTTGGCGGAGGCATCGGCTTCTTGATCAGCCAGCATCTCTCCGGGCTGCTGGGCAACTTCGGCACCGGCGCCTTGATCGTATTCGCGTTGGCCGCTTTCACCACCTACACATTCAATCCATCGTTCTCCTGGTTGCACGCTTTGTTCACGCGAAAGGAGGATGAAGCCGGAGCACAGGAAGAAGAGGAGGATGCTGAAGTACCCGCTCCCGCCCGTGCTGGTGTCAAGGTGCGCAGCATCACCGCGCGGGAATTCCTCGCAGAGGAGCACGTGCAACAGGTGGAGGAAGGAACGGAGGAAGAGGAGACCTTGGTAACCACCGTGGAAGAACAGACCGATGAGATCGCTTTGGAGGCATTGCAGGAACTGAAGAGCGATCCAGAGGAAACCGGCTGGGAAGTGGAAGGACTGCCCGTGGCACAGGAAGTCCCCGCCGGGCAACCTGTTTCGCTTGAAAGCGATGATGAAGGCTTCAGCGTGCAGGTGGCAACATCCGAGGAGACCATACTTACCGACGACCAGATCGAAGAAAAACTCAAGGAATTCGGGGAATACGATCCCACACTGGACCTGAGCAGCTACGAATTCCCGCCGATCGACCTGTTGGTGGACCATGGCACTGGTGAAGTGACGGTGACCAAGGAGGAATTGGAGCAGAATAAGGACCGGATAGTTGAAACACTCGGCCACTACAACATCGGCATAGACAAGATCAAGGCGACCATCGGTCCAACGGTGACGCTGTACGAGATCATCCCGAAGGCCGGTGTGCGCATCAGCAAGATCAAGAATCTGGAGGATGATATCGCATTGAGCCTTGCGGCACTGGGCATCCGCATCATCGCTCCGATCCCCGGCAAAGGCACCATCGGGATCGAAGTGCCCAACAGTAAACCACAGGTGGTGGGCATGCGCGCGGTGGTGGCCAGCGACAAGTTCCAGAACACCACCATGGATCTGCCGATCGTGTTGGGCAAAACGATCAGCAACGAGACCTTCGTCACCGACCTGAGCAAGATGCCGCACCTGCTCATGGCAGGCGCAACCGGTCAGGGTAAATCCGTTGGCTTGAATGCGATCCTGGTATCACTGCTTTACAAGAAGCACCCGAGCCAGATCAAGTTCGTGCTCGTCGATCCCAAGAAGGTGGAACTCACCCTCTTCAACAAGATCGAACGGCACTTCCTGGCGAAGCTGCCCGGAGAAGGCGAGGCGATCATCACCGACACCAAGAAGGTGGTTGCCACGCTCAACAGCCTGTGCATTGAGATGGATGAGCGCTACGAGCTCCTGAAGGATGCGCAGGTACGGAACATCAAGGAGTACAACGCCAAATTCATCAGCCGCCGGTTGAATCCGGAGAACGGCCACCGCTTCCTCCCCTACATCGTGCTGGTGGTGGACGAGTTCGCCGATCTGATCATGACCGCAGGGCGCGAAGTGGAGACACCGATCGCACGACTGGCGCAATTGGCCCGCGCCATCGGCATCCACCTGATCATCGCCACGCAACGCCCGAGCGTGAACATCATAACCGGCACGATCAAGGCGAACTTCCCTGCGCGCATCGCCTTCCGCGTCACCAGCAAGATCGACAGCCGAACCATCCTCGATGCCGGCGGTGCCGAACAACTCATCGGCCGCGGAGATATGCTCCTGAGCACCGGCAATGACCTGATCCGCATCCAGTGCGCATTCGTGGATACCCCGGAGGTGGACACCATCACCGAATTCATCGGCGGGCAGCGCGGCTATCCCGAAGCACTCATCCTCCCCGATGTGCCTACCGAAGAAGGCGAGGGTGTGGAACTGGACAGTGGCGAACGCGACAGCATGTTCGAGGAGGCCGCCAAACTCGTGGTACAAACGCAGCAGGGTTCCACTTCATTGATCCAGCGCAAACTGAAGCTCGGCTACAACCGCGCTGGCCGCATCGTGGATCAATTGGAGGCCGCCGGCATACTCGGCCCCTTCGAAGGTTCCAAGGCGCGGCGCGTTATGGTCCCGAATGAAGCTGCGCTGATGGCGCACCTGAACCAAGGGGTTGAGGCGGGGCCGGGGATGGGGGGATCTTGAGGGCGACTGCCGGCCCAAAAGCGGCCGTCACCGGGCTATGCGCTGCAACTCCTCCCCCGGCCAAGCATGCCGGGGTGCGGGGTTTCCGCTTCTATCCCTTCCGCGCTTACGCAGTGTACCAATGATCCTATTCTATCCCATACCTGGTACAGGGTCATCAAGGTGTGGTTGAAGCGACCATATGCGTATGATGCCAAGATCATTCATGGGCACCGTGCCTGCCATCGCTGATATTGCAGCTGATGAACTGAGGCCTTGTGATCATTAGGATCACACCGCGTGCCCCTTCAAAATCCTCCATGCGCATCGCGATATCTGTTAGCACCACGATCATGCGCTGATGGTAGGATCGCTCTGTTCTTACCACAGTACTTAGCCATCTGATGACCGGCCAACATTATGCACGGATGAGGCCGGAGCGATACGCTCCATCACCTACCCTCTCCATTCCAATCTATCCGCCGGCTCACCCACATCACCAGGGCCAGGGTGATGAACAGGCCAATGCTGCCAAAGAGCAACGCATAGTCCTGTTGGTGGATCAACGCGAACATGAAGCCGAACACCAGCAGCATGATCAGGCCAAGCAGCTGGGATGCCCGCCGCACCTTGAATACGCCGTGCGCATAGGCCACAACCAGCATGATGGTGGCCGTGGCGGAAATGATGTAGGCCCAGGCGAAGCCCAGATGCTCACTGATCGCCAGCAATAAGGTATAGAACACACAAAGTGCGAAGCCCACCAATAGATACTGGATCGGGTGGATCCTAAGTTGCTGCAAGACCTCCACGAAGAAGAAGACAACGAAGACCAGCACGATGAGCATGATGCCGTACTTGCTCGCACGTTCGTTCTTATGGTATTCGTCCACAGGTTGCATGAGCCATACACCGAAGGCGCTTGCCTCGAGTTCCTCGAGCTTGGCACCGGTGAATTCCTGAGGGTACGGGCGGTTCAGGTGGAGCACTGTCCAGCGCGCATGGAAGCCATTCCTATCCACGCTCGACGTATCCTGTGGCTCGGGCAGGTAGGCGCCGGTGAAACTGGGATCCTTCCATGTGCTGGCACATTCGGCCTTGGTGATCTTGCCAACCGGCACCAGCATGTAGGTGCCACTTCCGTTGATGGCAAGCTCCGTTTCGAACGCGAGCTTCTCAGCGATCTCTTCCGGAGTAAGGGGGAATGGAACACTCAATCCATTCCGCACCACTTCATGGCCATGCAGTCCGGGTTCGAGTTGGATGGTACGGCCACCGATCCGAACCACCACCTGTTCCTTGATACTCCGCAGATCACTGATGCCCACCACGAGCCGTGCCTCATCCCAACGCAATTCGCCGTTCGTGACCAGGTTGGTGTTCGCCAATGCACTGAAGTGTCCGGTCATACGCGTACGGCTGCCATAAACGGCCACATCGTAGATGCCACGGTGCTTCTTGTGCGGCTCCAGATCCGCCTGTGCATGGAGCTCGGCTGGCAGGAAATGCGCGTAACGGCGCACCGTGCGATCCTCATAGCCACCCGTTACCGACACGCGCACCACCTCATCATACGGCACATCGATGATGGGTCCGGTCAGTGTCTGTGCGCCCCCCCAATCATTGCTGATGGACTGTACAGCCTCTTCCTTTCGGTACGACCTCTCCCTTATGAGATCGTCCACCATGGCAAGCGGGATCAGCAACAGTAGGATGAGTATGCCTACTACGATGGCCCGTACGGTCATGGAGTGGCGGATCCAACCGGTACGGCTGGCAGAAGTTTTCACCGGTGGGTCCTGGGCATGATCGGCGTGGTGGTCTTCCATGGAGAGTGGTTTTTGCGCCGAACGGGTGATCGCCAGCGCACCGTATGATCTTAGGATATTTTGGCTGGAACAGATAAAGAACGGCGCATGCCCTTGAGCCTGCGCCGTTCCTGTGATCTGCTATTTCGCCTACTGATCCAGACCTGTGGCTGTTTTCAAACCATCTTCGATCATGCCGTAGAACTGATCGAGCTTGGGAAGGATCACAATGCGTATGCGGCGATTCCGGCTTCTGCCCTCTGCGGTATCGTTCTCAGCCAACGGCACGTATTCGCTCCTTCCGGCGGCGGTGATCCGGGATGGATCCACGTTGAATTCGTTCTGCAACACACGTGTGATGGCCACTGCCCGTGATGCACTGAGGTCCCAGTTGTCCCTGAAACAATCACGCTTGATGGGTACGTTGTCCGTATGCCCCTCCACCAACACTTCCTGATCGGGTTTGGAATTGAGAACGGTGGCAACTTTACCCAGCACTTCCCTTGCACGCGTGGAAAGCTCGGTACTTCCGCTCTTGAAGAGCATCTTGTCGCTCAGTTCGATGAACACCACACTCTTCTCCACATTCACCACCACATCGGTATCGTTCAAGTTACCGAGCGAACTCTTCAAGCTCACCACCAACGCCAGGGTAACACTATCCTTCTTGGTCAACGCATCCTGCAGCGTGCGGATCCGCAGGTCCTGTTCTCGTATCTGTTCGAGGGATCTTTCCAGGTTGGCGGCCTCCTTCTGACTCAGGGTGGCCATCTGGCTCACATTGTTCAGCAGGGCCGCGTTCGTATTGTTGAGCTGGTTCACCTGGTCGCGCAGGTGCTGGTTCTTGTTCTCCACTTCCGCTAGCCGGGCATCCAACACCGACTTCTCACCACGGCAGCCATCCAGCGCCAGGTTGCATTCGCTGAGCTTGTTGTGGAGTGTTTCGTTGGAAAGGCGCAACGCCGTGTACTTCTTCTTGGAGACGCAGGAAGTACCGAGGAGCAGGAGCGCAGCTAGCGGGACGAGTATCCAATGCTGACGTGACATGTTCTGATGTTTGGGACCAAAGTACCGGAGCTGTGGATATCCATGGATACCCAAGGCTTCATTTTACTAGCGGCTTCATCAACATTCATTCGATCTTCACAGCAGATACACTGATCCACCTTGGCCGGCTCCATAGGACTGGTGAAGAAGGGTTTGATACTGCACGCAGAGCCGAGGCCCGCCCGGGACTTCAGGAAACTGGTTGGAGCCCTTCCCGGAAGATCGCGGCCGATCCCAAGTGAAGAAGACCATGTGGCAATGATAACTTCACGGCATGAAGATCGAACACCGGCCGGAAGGGGATCTGGGGAGCTTCATCGCCCTGGATGATGAAGGAGAACAAGCAGGCGAACTCGCGTACCGCATGGATGGCGATGATCGCATGATACTCGATCATACCGATGTGGAGGAGGCGTTCCAAGGCAAAGGTGTGGGCAGAAGCCTAGTGCAGGCAGCGGTGGAACATGCACTAGCACATGGTCTGAAGTTGAAGCCACTATGCTCGTACGCGCAACTCTTGTTCGAACGGAATAAGGACTGGGCGGAACACAAATATTGACGTTCCATAAACGCTTCAGTACCCCCTCAAGCACCAACCCCACTTCCTACCAGACCATGTCCAAGCATAAGCTCGACCTGCACGACATCTTCAACAAGGGAGAACAGATCGATCGGGCTTTGCAGGAGGCCATGGAATTCTGCATCGACCGGCGCATCGAAATGCTGGAGATCATTCCGGGCAAGGGCAGCGGCCAGTTGAAGAAGAAAGTGCTGCGTTTCCTGCAACGGCCCGAGGTGAAGAACACCTACCACCGCATAGACAAGGACAGGGACAATTTCGGGCGGCTCTTTGTGCGGTTCAGGCACTAGCTACGGCTTCGATCCAGTGTGATTATATTGAGCACATGTACAGGATATGGTCCTTGTGGATCGGGCTGCTTTCGCTTGCCGCTGCCAACGCGCAGACCACCGTGATCGCGCGCGTGATGGATGCGCAGCAAGGCCACCCGCTGCCATACGCCACTGTGCTGCTCATGGGTACCAGCCGGGGTACCATAACCAACTCCGAAGGCTGGTTCGGACTGCCATTGCAGGGTGTTGATGATAGTCTGCGCATTTCCTTCATCGGATATAAGACCCTTGTGATCCCCTTCACTGCCGCCCTGGATGGCACCCACATACTGCTGGAACGGGCGGTGCATGAACTGGCTGAAGCGGTGGTGAGGCCAGGTGAGGATCTGTATGCCCGTGTGGTGGCCGCTTCAAAATGGTTGAGGCGCGCACCTGAGATCGAGGCCAAGCTTTTCTATGGTCTGGAAACACATAGTGATGAACAGCCTGTGGAGCTGATGCACGCTTACTTCAGCGTGACCCTGAAAGCCGCCATGATCACCGGCCTGGACTTCAAACGGGGCAAGATCGGCATTGCTCCGAAGGACGATAAACACTTCATCAATTTCAATACGGCACGGGCTTTCGCGCTGTTGGACGTGCATGCCCGGCAGAGCCGCTTCCCGCTATCGCCGCTGGCCCATACCTCCAGAAAAGCGCTGAAACAGGAATTTCTCGTTGAATTGATCGAAGCGGCCGTGGACCACGATGGTGTGGACCATTTGCGCGCCACGCCCAGGGATCCTTCCCAAGGTGCCTTCACCATGGACCTGTGGCTTGCAAAAGGTTCGGCACAAGTGCGCGCCTTTGAACTGGCCTGCACCAGCTGCCCGAGACACCCCTTCATCCCGCTTTTTCCTGAAGGCCGTATCGATTCCGTTGATATGCGCTACAGGCAAACCTGGACCACGGAGCCACCATACCTGCCACAAGTGATGGAACTCGCGTACAACACCGCCTACACGGGTCCGGATATGAGCGATCACTTCCAGAGCCATGCGATCATGCACGCGTTCGACCATGGTGCTCCTTTCATTCCAACACAATTCCATTGGCCCGATCTGCTGGAGGAATACCGCAAGATCTTCTGGCTTCCCGAGGATACCATCTTCTGGTCCCGCATGACGCCACCCCTGCCCACGGAAAAGCAATTGAAAGACCATGCCTTCATTGCCGCGCATGATCTGCGGAACAATGCCTGGTACGGCGAATTGACCGAGCATAATGATCTGCTGCGGCCTGTTTTCATAGCCTGGTCTCCAGAAGACCGATTGACTTACGAGGACATCACTGGTGCATGGGTGCGCACAGCGCATGGGCCTCCGGATCCGGATCGCATTCAATTGTATACACGGCTATATCTGGAAATGGATACGGCCAAAGGCGATCTGCACTGGTTCTCCTGTGCGGTATTCGGGCCGCACCGTTCGGTCTATCTTGCGAAACCACTTCCCTGGACGGATGCCTTCATCAACATCTACTTCGATCTATGCGAGATGGAACGGCGGAAGATGGAGGCCAGTTTGAGGGAGCCGGGCATGACAGTGGGCAAGGCCGTGAAGATCCACACGCACCACAGCCGGGAATTGAACAACCGGCTGGACATGTATATGAAACATACGCGCAACGGCAGCGATCGCGATGCCCTCAAACCCTGGGATGAACTTGTGGTGAAGGAGTTGGGCATAGCCAATCTGCCGCGCGTGATCCAACCTGTGGAACAGTCGCAGGAACATCGTTGAGCTGGATGGCCAGTGTTACACAGGCATATGGGAAACCTCATTCCGCCACCACCTCCGCCTTTCTGCGATCCCTGGAAAAGGTCTTTTCCATCATCCGCACAACGAATTTCCGGAGGAAGAATGGCGGATAGCCATACCCCTTGGATGCGAGTCTCTGGCCCATGGTGACATAATCATTGTTCGAGGCCGGAAGGCTGGTGCCCAGCCCGTCCACATACCTGTTGAACATACAGAAGGCCGCCGCCACCAATACCGTATCATGCAGATCCTCATCGGATGCACCGGCCTGGCGGGCTGCCAGCACATGCTCTGCTGCTACGCGGCGTCCGCCCTGCTGCACCTGCGCCGCAACGCGCAGCAACGCTTTCATCCGATCGCTTAAAGATGCTGTGTCCAGATCCTCCATCATACACGCCGTCGTTCGTCCATCATCCTCCAGATAGGCCGTGGCGGCCGCTGCGTGTGAACGATGACAGAACGTGCAGTCATTCAAGCTTGATACATGGGCGGCGATCAGTTCGCGCTCACTGGATGTGAGTGACGAGGGCCCCCTCATCAGCGTCTGTGTGAAACGCGAGAGCGCTTTTCCAGTGGATGGCTTGTAGTATAGCAGACCGAGTATGCCTGGTAGCGAATTGCCGATCTTGATGTGGGCCATGTGGTGGGATCTTTGGTTGAAGGCAACTCAAAGATGATCGTTCCGTGGTCATGCAAAGGCATCACGCACATTTTACCCATTGGTTGGGGCACTTGGTCCGAACGAGAGGCGAATTCGTCCGATCTGAGCGATACACTTGGATGCCCCTTGTATCTTTAAGCCTCGGTTCCGCGTTCTACAGTCAGTGTCGATCTCATTCCTCCTCTCATTTCTTGTTCTGGCCGTTGGGTTCTTGCTGCCGCGCCAGGTAAAAGCCCATGATCCCGGTAAGGCGGCTTTCACCAACAAGGTCATTCCGGACATCATCGGGTGCGAAGCGGAGATCGCCCTCTCCTACTTTCCCGCACTGGAGAGCGCAAGCATCGAATTCCGTTTCAAGAAGGACATCAAGAAGTCCATGATGCAGGCGCAGCCTCGCGGCCTGTTCAAGGGAAAGGGTAGGTACTACATCATCAACATAAGCGAACGGTTCTTCGTGGACCAGCAGACCGAGGCGATCAGTGGCGTGCCTTCGGATGTTTTGATCGGTTGGTTGGTGCATGAATTGGGACACATCATGGATTACCACGAACGCTCCTCCATGGGCCTGGTGGTGTTCGGCTTCAAATACCTCACTTCCAAGAAGTACCTGCGCGATGCGGAAAAGGCGGCCGACACATACGCGGTAGATCATGGCTGCGGCGATTACCTGATCCAGTGCAAGGAATTCATACTGGGCCATGATGACTTGCCGGAAGCGTACAAGGCCAGGATCCGCAACAGCTACCTCTGTCCCGAAACGATCAAGAGCATGATCGAGCAAAGGGAAATGGTGGACATTGAAGAGCCAGTGGGTCCGGGCATCTAGTTTCGCGGCCCGTGGGCTCGCTGATCGCTCTTTTATCGGATCCCCCCCGCCGGCACAATGCATTGCTGGCCCTCACCTTCATTGCCCTGGTGCCCCGGCTGCTGGCGGCGTTCTTCAGCGGCGGCTACTTCGCCCACGACGATCATTTTCTGGTGATCGAGGCCGCTGGCAGCTGGGTGGATGGCCATGACTACAATTATTGGTTGCCTTGGAACCAACCGGAAGGTGCGACCCCCAGCGGTCATTCCTTCTTCTACGTTGGCATCCACTTTCTTCTGTTCACCCTGCTGAAAACGATCGGGATCTCCGATCCCAAAGCGATGATGGTGGTGGTGCGCCTGCTCCATGCGGTCTGGAGCCTGATCGTGGTGCGCATGGGATACCTGATCGCCCTGCGGCTTTCCGATGAACGGATCGCCTGGCGCACCGGCTTGTTCCTCGCTCTATTTTATTTCATGCCATTCCTTGCCGTGCGGAATCTGGTGGAGGTGGCGTGCATACCGCTGCTTATGCTCGGTGCATGGCAGCTGGTGAAAGATGCTGATGGGATCGCTGGCAGGGCGGCCTTCATTGCAGGTATATGGATCGGCCTTGCGGTGAATATCCGGTTCCAAACCATCTTCTTCGCGGCAGGACCGGGTTTGGCACTGCTACTCCAACGCGACCGGCTGCCCATGTTCCTGTACGGCATAGGAGTGCTGGTGCCGCTGGTGGTGATCCAGGGCGGTCTCGATCTTTTCCTTTGGGATCGCCCATTCGCGGAGATCACAGAGTATGTCCGGTACAATCTGGAGCACACCGAGACCTATGGATCCCTGCCATGGTACAATTACCTGTTGCTACTGGCCGGGATCTTCATTCCACCGTTCAGCATCGCATTACTCTTTGGCTTTTTCCGGCGCACATGGCCCATCACGCTATGGACGCCCCTGCTCCTGTTCCTCGCGGTCCACTCCTACTTCCCTAATAAACAAGAGCGCTTTCTACTGCCCATGGTGCCTTTGTACTTCGTGCTCGCTTACGTGAGTTGGGAACAATGGCGGCAGGGATCGGTATGGTGGAGGCAAAGGCCGAAGTTGTGGCATGGGATGATGCTCTGGACGTGGATCATCAATACGATCGTGCTTGTGGTGCTCTGTTTCAGCTACAGCAAACGAAGCCGTGTGGAGGCGCTGTACGCTTTAAGGAATGAACCCGTGCGAGGCTTGATCATAGAAGATTCTGTGGAAGGCGAGGAGATCATGCCACCGCTGTTCTATATGCGGCAGTGGGATGTGGAGGTGAAGTACATGACACACGTGCAGGTGGATCTGGATAGCTTGATGAGAAGCGTGCCCCCGCAACGGCGTCCGGACCATGTGCTCTTTTTCAGTGAAGATGATCTGGCCGGGCGAATGGCACGCTTGGAGGCTACCACAGGCCCCATACGGATCATTACCCGCGCCGAACCCGGCCTGGTGGATAAGGTGGTGCACTGGTTGAATCCAGTGAATCGGAACGAAACGATCGTGGTGGCGAAGATCATTGGCGATCAGGAGCGGTAGGTACCACCATAGCTTTGCGCCTTCTTTCATTCCCCATGCTGGACTTCTCTGAACTCGACTTTTCGGTGTTATTCACCGGCCATGGCCTCACGGCCCTCCTCACGCTTACGGCGTTGGAGATCGTGCTCGGCATCGACAACATCATCTTCATCTCCATCATCAGCAATAGCTTGCGGATAGAGAAGGAACGGCAGCTTGCAAGGCAGCTCGGCCTGGCGCTGGCGATGATCACACGGGTGTTGCTGCTGCTGTCCCTAAGCTGGGTGATGAGCCTGGATCAGGAGATCTTCCGCATACTTAGTGAGCCCTTCAGTGGCAGGGATCTGGTGCTGGTGCTGGGGGGATTGTTCCTGCTGTACAAGGCCACGGTGGAGATCCATGCCAAGGTGCAGGGACGGGATGAGGAGGATAGTACCGGCAAGAAGATCAGAACGCTTTCGGGTGTGATCACACAGATCGTGCTGATCGACCTGGTCTTCTCCCTGGACTCCGTGATCACGGCGGTAGGTATGAGCAACGAGATCGTGATCATGGTACTTGCGGTGATGATAGCCGTAGGTGTTATGATGGTCTCTGCCAGGGCCATCAGTGACTTTGTCGAGGCACGGCCAACGGTGAAGATGCTGGCACTCTCATTCCTGGTGATGATCGGCGTTACCCTGCTCATGGAGGGAATGGGCGAACATGTGAACAAGAACTACATCTACTTCGCCATGGGCTTCTCCGTACTGGTGGAGATGCTCAACCTGCGCATGATGCGAAACCGCATGCTGGAAGGCACTGGTTCGGTGGAGCCGGGAGAAGCTCCGGGCCACCCGCGTGCGCCTTTACGGTAGAGTGCCCGTTCTCACATTGGTGGGCACCGTACCGCCAATGTTGATCAGGATGCTGTCCCTGTCGTTGTTGGGGCCTGTATAGCGTACCACCCCATCCATATTCAGATCCTCGGAATGGTAGCCGGTGAGTGTACTGGTGGGCACTGATCCTCCCAGCTTTTGAAGGATGAGGTCGCGGTCGTTCTGGGCACCCACGTAGCTAATGGTGCCATTGCCCCCTGCATCACCAGCCCACAACACCCGTTTGCTTCCAAGCACTTTGGTGGATCCACTGCCACCATACAAGGGCACAGCGGCACTGCCCATATCCAACAATGAAGCGTTGCCGGAAAGAGCCACCGGTGTGGCCGTCATCACGCCCAGATGGTTCCTGTGGCGCACCGCTATGTGGTACTGGTCCGCAGGCATGTTGAAGGATACATCGGATGCTCCATCAGTGGCCACGATGTCACCATCGCGTTGGATCAGAGCACACTTTGTGGCAAGCACCTGCTGCGCATTGTTCTTGTTGCGCAGTTCGATCACCACCCAGTCAACAATGGCATTGCCACCGTTGGAAACAGCCAGTACAGCGGCGCTGGTGGCTTCTCCTCCCCCTCCATTCACATGGGAGTAACCCAACCCCGTATAGGGCTCGGCCAGTGGAATGAGCCCGTTGGCGCGCAAAGTGCCATTCATCAGAGCCGTACCACTGTTGAAGGGACCTTCCAGATGGGCCCTTACCCGCACTTTCACCTGATCCGTGGCGTTGGGATCATAACCATCCAATGCCATTGTGGTGTTCGCGGGATCAAGCCAGTCGCGCAGGCGTGTGGTGGCAGTGCTTCCATCCCAGCTTGCGCTGAATTTCGCGCAATCGGTGGGAATGGTGGTCATGGTGTTGCAGTCCTGCGCACCATCGAACATGTGGCCCACCATGCGTTTGTTCTGATCGAACATGGGAGCACCGCTGGATACGGCCTCCACCAGGCCCTGGTCCCAATAGTTGCGCCATAGCTGCCAGCTGTCGGATTGTGTGGAAGTGACCGGGCCGTTGTTGAAGGTGATCTTCTTCACATCATATAGCGGATGGTGGATCACCGTGCCAGTGGAGGGCGTGGCTCCGCTGCGATCCCAACCGGCGTAATAAACGTTGTAGGATGCGGGTGGTGGTGTGTTGAGTTCCACCAGCACGAAATCGTCATAGTAATAGCTGGCGCGAAGTGTAGCTCCGGTCACCGTTTGCGAAGTTGGGCCTGTATCACCTACACACAATGGCGCTTCATAGTTGAAATAGACCACCCACTGGCTCTCATTGGGCTGATAGCAGTGTGCGGCCACATGGAAATAAGGCTTACCCGGTTCCGCGGTGTTGTTGAGCAATATGCCTGTGCAGCCACCACCTGTGGGCCGAAGGAACATGGCTACCGCCCGCTTCTGGTCCTGCCATGCTGCCGCCTCGGGACATGCCGTGTTGATATGGCATGGTGCGCTCTGGAAACCGGGATCGAAATCACGGTCGCCACTCAGACCTAAGATGTCCCGGTAGGCGTGCGTTATGCTGGATACCCGCAGCTGCCCATCGGGCGCACCGGGCGGAAGCCGGTACTCGATCACCACCCTGTCTCCCGGGATCAGGGCGGTGGCCATATCACCTTCTGGCCCGCGGTTGCTGGCATCGAAGCCACCGATGAACCTGGTCCGCGCCGCATCATACACGTACACCATGGCCCCCGCAGGCAGCTCCCAACGATCGAACTGAAGGCTCATCATGAGCGCTCCTTCACTTTCGATCACCACATGACAGAGCCTGCCACCATCGGACATATCTTGCCAAAGACCTTGCAGCGGCACATCTACTTCAACGAACCTTTGCACACCATACTGGATGCCTGCAGCACCGTCATGCAGCATGGCGGTATCCAATGGCTGCAGCGGCTCAAGCATTACCAGCGGGAGGGATCGCTGATCAAGCTGCTCGTTCCAACGAAATGGGCTGCCACCTTGCGAGATCTGTGCTGCGGCAACTTCTGCGGTTGATAAAAGGATGAGTAAGGGTATTAAGCGCATGATGGAAAATATCCCGAAAGATAGCTGCACATCAGGCGGATCCTGCCACTGGTCGAAAAAATAAGCCTACTTGCCGATGACCATGAACTCCGTACGGCGGTTCTGCGCCCTCCCTTCAGGAGTATCGTTGCTCACCAGCGGCTTGGTGGGGCCGAATCCTTTGGAATCCAACCTTTTGGCCGACACCCCCTCTTCCTTCAGATAAGCCATCACGTTGGCTGCCCGATCGTGGCTCAATTTCATGTTCTCATCCATACCGCCCACATTGTCGGTATGGCCGTCTATCCTGATCTTCACGGATGGATTGTCCTTCAGGAAGGTGATCAGTTCATCCAGGATGAAGCGTGAAGCGGGGGTGATCTCGGCCGAGTTTGTCGCGTACTTGATGTCGTTCACGCGGTAACTTTTTCCTACTTCGATCATTTGCACGGTCATATCCGCCTCGGCCACGCCCCCACGCGCCGTGTCCTGGATACTGAAGCTGCGCGAATCAAATACATGGTCTTCCTTCTTCACGGTGACCACCACATCGCTGCCTTGCCGCAGCTTCACCACGGTGGCATAACGGCCATCGGCGTTGTCCACATGGATGAATTCCGTCTTTCGTGTATCCATGTACTTGATCTCCACCAGCGCATCCTGCACCAATTCTCCATTCTCATCGCGTACCTCGCCCTTCACCACCATGATCTCCTCCGGCCGGGCATCCTGCGGCATATCGAAACCGTAGATATCCAAGCCTCCCGCACCGCGGAACCGGTTGCTGGCGAAATAGGCCGTACGCCCATCGGTGCTTACGATCAATCCATGTTCATCCTGGTCGGTATTGATCGGATGGCCGATGTTACGGGGAGGCCCCCATGAACCATCATCGTTCATGCGGCTATAGTAGATATCATAGCCGCCCATGCTGCGGTGCCCACGGGAGGGATCTTCCAGCGATGGCCGTGCGGCGAAGTAGAGTGTGCGGCTGTCACTATGTACAAAAGGAGCCTTTTCATCACCCTCCGTATTGATCCCTGGAACGGGCACCGCCTCCGACCACGCACCTTTTTCATCGCGGGAGCTCTGGTAGATGTCCATGCCCTTCGTGTTCTCCCGCTGTGTGGCGAAATACAACATGCGGCCATCGGAACTTAGGCTTGGCTGGCTTTCCCAACCATTGGGTGTATTGATGTTCGGCCCCAGATCCTCCAGCCCGGTCCATTCCCATACGGGCCCGCCCTGGTCCGTGTCGAACCGGGTGGTATATCTGGTGCGGAAGATGTCGCAGTTGCGATAGCCACGCGCATCCGGAGGACCGCAGATGGTGACGAACATCTCCTTGTTGTTCACGCTGATGGTGACCCCACCATAGCTGTCGCCCACGTTGAATGGCTCTGGAAGCGAGCGGCCGGTGTTGTAGGTGCCTGGCCCGGTACGCCTGGCCTCCATGAGCTCTTCCACATCCCGCGAAACAATGTCGCCCTTGCCTTTCACTTTGCTCACGCGGGTGAAGAACAGGAGATCATTATCCGGTGAAAGCATGGGCAGGTATTCTTCGGCGGAAGTGTTCACTTCTCCCAAGGAACGTGGATGGAATGGGATCTTATTCCTGTAAAAATCCACGTAGAAAGCGATCTCGGGAAGTACCTGTTCCACATCCTTCAGCTTCTTGTCGTGGTCGCGTGGAAGCTTCTCCTTGGCATCCAATGGAAAGCGCTGGAGATCCGCGAAAGCTTTGGCAGCTTCAGCATAATTGCCATCCGCATAATGCATCACGCCCAGATGGTAAGGCACATCCGCGTGGTAATTCGGACATAATTCCTCCAAACGTTGGAGGTAATTCAATGCCGGTCCCGTGCCGCGGCCGCTTTGCATGCCGATCTGGAAGGCTGATAGCCCGGCGCGAAAGAGGCATTCGGCGCACTCCGGTTCCTCTTCGAGGGCCGCTTTCAATTTCTGGTGCCTGGCCGCAGCATCCCTGGCCTTAGAAGCCTCTTCCAGCAGCTTCAGCACCTTCTTGGCGGTGGGTGGCCCACAGGGATCCTCCTCCTGTGCGATCACTGGCACCAGCAGGAACGAACAGAGCACAAGACCAATGGACCGGATCATGAAGTGCTTCATCCCTGCTTTAACGCCGCTCATGCCAAACCTCGTACCAGTATGATCCGTGACCGTGATAATTGTTTGAAGATCACGGCCCTGATCGATCCTGCCCGGTACGAAATTACTTCAGCCGGGTTTCGGTCTCTTCAGCGCGGCGCACCAGGTCGTCCCCTTGCTTACGGGCTTGGTCCACAATGCCGTCGGCACGTTTGTCCGCCTCGGCCACAGCCTGCTGCTCGCGCTTGTCCGCCTCCTGCTTGGCCTTGTCCGCCACCAGTTTGGCAGCGGCCTTGGCCAGCGGGTTGGTCACTTTGGCCAATTCATCATCGGCGGCTTTGTAGGCCTGTGCCTTCAGGTTGGCGGCCTCACGGCGGGCATCGGCCTTGAGTTGTTCGGCCTGCTTCTGCGCTTCGGCGATCAGGCGATCGCGTTCTGCTTTCGCTTTTTCAATGGCCTCTTCACGTGCACGATCGATCTGTGTATTGATCTGCTCCTTCACCTCCTCCTTGATCGTTTCCTTCACGCTGGATCCACCTCCGGCGAAGACCGGTTTCACGGTGGGGTCATCGATGGTACCCGTGATCTTAACGGTAACATCCAGCTCCTGCGGCACCTGGAAGTTCGCTCCAATGGCTTGGTTGGCCTGCCCCAGAAGCCCTGCCACCGCCTGGTTGGCCTGTGCACCGAAGATGTCGCTGGGGATCTTCGCCGTCATATCATAATCGATGGCCTGGTCGGCGAACGCGGTGCTGCCACCCACTCTCGCCTTTACCCGATCCAGCTTCACATCGAAGGGTTCGGTGATCATCTTACCATCACGCAGAACATAGGTGAAGAAGACATCCTGGATGTTGGTGTTCTGCAACTCTTGGATCTTCAGCGCCTGTGCCAGTTGTACCAGCGGTTTGAAACCATCCACCCGGACATTCTTGGTGCGCAGATTTCCCTTCCCGGCAAGCGTTTCCATCAGGGGCTGCATATGCTGATCGAGCTGTGCCGTCATGCTCAGGTCGGTGCTGAATTTGCCGAATGCGGTCTTCGCGATAGGAGCCATCTTCTGGATGGTCTCCATGCTGGCCACCGCCTGCTGTATGTCCACATCCTTCACATCATATGCGAAGTCGATCATCGGGCGGGAAGGGTCTCGTGTGTCATAGCCTCCACTCATGGTCACCGCTCCATCGAAGATGTTGAAGAACACATCGCGCAGGTCCACCCGGCGATCATGCACGTGCACGCCACCGCGCACATTGCTTAACACCATATTATCATACAGTACCTCGCCCACATTCGCGTTCATGCGGAAATTGATGTTGGCAGGCACCTCTATCAGATCCATTTGGGCTGTATCGGTTGGTTCGGTGGTGGCCACGGGTTCCTCTTCTGGTGTTTCAGGACCCATCAGCTCATTCAGGTCGAAACGGTCGGCGGTTAGGTCGAAGTTCCCAGCCAGGGTGCTGTCCTTCAGCCACCATTGGATGTAATTGTCCAGACGCCCTTTGGCCTTTATGTTCGAACTGCCCACTGTACCATCGAAGCTGGTGAGGGAGAGGAAGCGCGGACTGAAATCGAAGTAGAGGCTGTTGATCCCGATGGGTACAGGGAGCGAGTCGCTGCGGTAGCTCATGTCCAGCAGGATCATTTTGCCTTCTGCCACGAATTGATCATAACGCTGTTGCTCTATTGCGCTCATCCGCCCTTTCATGCGCACATCGGCCGTAAGGCTTCCACGCAGGTCCTCTTCCATGGGCACCACGGTCTTCACGGTGGCCAGATCCATTTGCGCACGCAGTTCGGCATCCACATTGGGATCGCTGATCGGTGTTGTAAGATGCATGCGCGCCTCGATCGGGTTGCCGGCCATGGTCATGGCGAAGCGCGGCATGTCTATCACCATGCCATCCATGTCTGCCCCGCCTGGACTGTTGATCTTCAGGTCCACAAAGATGTTCTCCACGCTATTCGGCAGATCGGGATACTTGAACCGGCCGTTATCCACATCCACCACCAGCCCGAATCCAGGCATGGTGTTCTCGTTGTATGTGCCTTTCACAAAACCGTTGAAGGCGGCCTTGCCGCTCATTTCCACACCTTCCAGGTCGCTGGCGAATTCCGCGGGGATCAGCGAAAGGATGGTGGCCAGATCGCTGCGCTTGGTATTCCATGTTATGTCCATGGTGATGTCATCGGTGGGCATGGCCAGCCAGCCATCGAAACCGAGAACGAGTTTGTTGATGGCCGCCTCATTCTCCCGGAAGGTGAACTTCATGTTGGGCAGGTCCATGTCGATATCGGCCTTGATGTCGGCCTTTGCGCGCCGGAGGTATTGGGTGCCATCGAAGATGACATTCACCGTATCCGCCTCGGTGGTGGTGTTCAAGACGAATAGATCCTGCGTGAAATCGCCGTTGCCTTTGTGATCCAGGCCGCGCAGTTCCATGTACATCGGCAGCGATGCATCATCATAGATCACCCGGCCATCGTTGATCCAGTATTCACTTAACCCCACATGGAAAGTGCTGGTGTCCGCATCGGCCTGCACCTCGGTCTCTTCGGTCTCTATGGCGATATCCCAATTCGCGGTACCATCCTCCAGCACCTTGACGTGTATGAGGGGCCGCTCAAGGCCGATCCTGCGGATATCGATCTTGTCTCTGAACACACTTTTTATATCCACCGTGAGGGTCACCTGCCCGATGTTCGCGAGTTGGATCCCTTCAAAGGGAGCATTGTTGGTAACCACGATATCATCCATGGTCACCGTGAGGTTCGGAAAGCTGCGGATCAGGCCGATGCTCCAATCGCCCCACTCCACCTGGGCGTTGAGGTTCTTGTTCACCTCCGCCTTCACGCGGGCCTCGATCTTGTCCTTGAAAAGGATCGGCACAAGGATGATCACAAGCAATAGAAGAACGATGAGCCCGGCGATGCCGAACAAAATGCGTTTGGTCCACTTAGCCATGTGGTGGTGGGGTGTTGTGTAAAGCTTCAGGCGTTGAACGAAGCCCTGCCTCGAACAGGACGCCTATTAACAAAGATCATGCGACAAAAGATCGTAAGACCCTGATGCAAAGGTGTGGAAGGCGTGGGGATCTTCCGCGGTCTGGCCGATGGATCTTTCAAACAACGTTGTTCCGAAGCGATCATTCTTCTCGGAACCGCTCCATATCCCGGCGATCTTTTTTTGTTGGCCGGCCCATACCGGGATCGCGGTGTTGGGCCTTTGCGATGCGGGCTGTCTCCAGCCTGTCCAGGTCCTCGAATGGTGTGGTTTCTTTTATCAACTCTGGCACCAGCTTCGCCCCGACCCGCGATGAAGGCAGGGCCAGGATCTGCCACACCCGCTGGATCGGCGGCACACGCAAGGAAAAGCTGTCGCCCGGCTTTACCTCAACGGAAGGCTTAACCTCTCGTCCATTGAGCTTCACCTGGTTTCGCTTCAGCGCATCCGTGGCCAGGGCCCTGGTCTTGAAGAGGCGAACACACCAGAGGAATTTATCGAGGCGCATGCCAATGATAAAAGTCGCACGATCCCATCACCTGCGCAGCAGGTCATTGAATGACTTCAAATAATCGTTGCGCCAACTCCTCACGCTCCAGTGCTCCTCCACGGAACGGCGGGCGGCGGCACCGATACGAACGCGCGCCTCCCGGTCCTCCACCAGGTGGGAGATCTTCTCCACCCAATCTTCGGTATCGCCTGCGAGAAAACCATTCTTTCCATCGTGGATGATCCTGGTGTTGACCCCCACGGGCGATAGTATGGGTGGTATGCCAAGCCCCATGTACTGCAATCCCTTCAGGCCGCACTTGCCGCGTGCCCACTCATCATCGGGTAAGGGCATAATGCCGATATCGATCGCCGAAAGATCCTCCAATTCGGTCTCCTTCCGCCAGGGCATGCCGGTGATGCCAAGTGATGGATCGGCGAAGTTCCCGTCCCCGATCACGCGTATGGAAACACGATCGCCATACTTTTCCTTGATCGCACGCAGCGCCGGTATGGCATATTGGAAGTGCTGTATGGTGGTGATGCTGCCGCTCCAGCCAATACACACGGGGCCGGACCTTGCAGAAAGGTCCACCGGCCGGTATTCTTCGGTATCGATGGTGGTGGGTACCACCTTAACGTTACCATTGAAATTCCGCGCATAATCCGCCAGATAACCGTTCCCGGCGAAGACCATGTCCGAGAGCCGGATGAGTTTGGGTGTCTTCTTCGGATCCTTCACCCAACTCCAACGGCGGTTGGCATCGCTCACGTTCTGCAGCCAGATGGAGTCATCGAAATCGAAGACGATCTTCGCCCTGCTCTGCGCGAACTGCCGCTCGAACCAGGTACTGCGGGTCATAAGTGCTTCGCGGAAGATGAAGATGATATCGAATTCATTCATGCGCTTCACATCGCGGCGGCGGATGTTGAAGCACTTGTGGATGAACCGAAGTTTTTCAAAATAGTGGCCCTTCTTGTAAAGGATGCGATCATCATCCTCATTCACCAGCGGACTCAATTCGCAGGTGTACCCATTCTCTTCAAGGTGGCTGAAATACTGCTCGAATCGGAAACGCTGCCCAGGGGATCTGCCGAACCGGTGGCTGGCGATGAAGAGGATCTTGGGCATGCTTGGGAAATGGCGGTGGCGCCTAAAATAAGTCCGCGATCGGTCCGCTTAGGAACGCCAGCTCGGTGGAAGCCCTTCCGTTAGCTCGATCTCCCCGAAACTGCCGCTCTTTCTGGCACCCGCGCGTTTGGCCCAGGCCGCCATGCGCGCAAGTCCTTCACGCAGGGGCGTGGAAGCATGATCGCCGAATATCCGTTCGGCCTTTGAATGATCGCTATAGGCCATCACCACCTCGTTGCGTGCTTCCAGATGGCGGATCTCTCCCTTCATGCCCATCACCTCCATCACCACTTCGGCAAGCTCATTCACCGTATGCGGCCGGTCCGAACCAATGTTGAAGACCTCACCATACGCCGCGGGCACCTCCACGCACCGCGCCATGATCGGGGCTATGTCACCGATGTAGCTGAATGCGCGTTGTTGTTCACCATCACCAAAAACAGTGAGTGGCTGGTCTTGCATGAGCTGGTTCATGAAGATGCCCACCACGTTCCTGTATCTATCACCGATGTTCTGGTATTCGCCGTACACATTGTGAGGGCGGAAGATCACGTAATTAAGGCCGAACATGTGCCGGGCCGCATACAGGTCCATTTCCACAGCGTATTTGGCCACGCCATAGGGATCCTCCGGCACGGGCCGCATATCTTCCCGCATGGGTGGCACCTGCGAACCATACACGGCGATGCTGGATGTGAAGACGAAGCATTCCACTTTATGGCGGATGGATGCATTGATCAAATTGATGCTGCCGATCAGGTTGTTCTGATAGTTGAAGCGGCGTATGAAATGGCTGAGCCCCTCCGCGGCATAAGCGGCCAGATGGTATACATAGGTGAACCGGTGTTCCTCGAAGAGGCGATCCACCAGCTCATGGTCATTGATCGAACCCTGCACGAAAGTGGCACGCTCATCCACCTGATCCTGGAAACCACCGCTGAGATCGTCCATGGCCACCACGGTGTGGCCTATGGCGAGCAACTCCTTCACCAAATGTGCGCCCATGAAACCGGCGCCTCCCGTTACCAATGATACTGGCATTTTCGACTGCTTATTGGGCGAAGATGCGAGATCGGCGCCACCGTTGCGCAGAAGGCCATCTGTTGTAATGTTCTTCCCACCTTTGCGAAAGATGACCGGCCAAAGGCTTTTTCCCCGCTATGGCGTGCTGTTGATAGACCTGGGACTATCCCTGGCAGCACTTGTCATCGCCTACCTGCTGCGCTTCAATTTCCAGGTGCCGGATTATGAGGTGGACCTCTTGCTGCCCGTGCTGCCCATCTTCATCGCCATCCGCCTGGGTTCCTATTACCTAGCTGGTACGCACCGGTTCATGGTGCGGCATACCAACACCAGCGACGCGAGCCGGATCTTTATCACGGTGCTCATCGGCTCACTGCTTTTCGGTGTGGCCAGTGTGATCCGGCGCGAGTTCATCGATGGCATGTTCTTCTTGCCCCGGGCGGTGATCATGATCGATTTCATGGCCACGGCGATGTTCCTTATAGTGGTAAGGATCGCTTTCAAATTGCTCTACCTGCGGTCCCGCGGTGCTGGCAAGAACACCATGAACGTGATCATCCATGGCGCTGGCGAGGCGGGATTGATAACCAAGCGCACCTTGGAAAGGGAGGGATCGGTGAAGTACAACGTGGTGGCCTTCACCGATGATGATCTCCGGCGCTCCGGAAAGATCCTCGAAGGCTCGCCCATCCATACGGTGGATAAGTTGCCCAAGCTATTGGCGGAGCAGGATGTGGACCAGGTGATCATAGCCATTGCGAAACCCATACCCGAGAACCGGCGGCGGGTGGTGGAGGCATGCATGGCGGCGCGTGTGCGTGTGCTCACCATACCACCTGTAAGCAACTGGATCAATGGGCAGCTCAGTGCGGGCCAGATCCAGGAAGTGCGCATCGAGGATCTTCTGGGCCGTTCCGTCATTCACCTTGAACAGGCGGAATTGAAGGATCGGTTCGCAGGAAAACGTGTATTGGTCACGGGGGCGGCTGGATCCATTGGAAGTGAGTTGGTCCGGCAACTGGCCGTGCTGGGTCCACAGGGCCTGGTACTGGTGGACCTGGCAGAATCAGGATTGTACGATCTGGATACGGAATTGCGTACAGAGGACCGGAAAGCAACCCCGGTGATCGGTGATGTAAGGGATCGCGAACGCATGCGGCGCATCCTTGATGAACACCGGCCGCAGGTGGTGTTCCATGCGGCAGCATACAAGCATGTGCCGCTCATGGAAGCGCAACCTTCAGAGGCGATACGCACCAATATCATGGGCACCAAAGTGGTATCGGAGCTGGCCTGTGAAATGGGCGTGGAGCGGTTCGTATTGATCAGTACCGACAAGGCTGTGAATCCCACCAGCGTGATGGGAGCTTCCAAGCGCATCGCGGAGATGTATGTGAACAGCCTCTCCTGCCCCACCGCCTTCGTTACCACGCGCTTTGGCAACGTGCTCGGCTCCAGTGGCTCGGTGGTGCCCCTGTTCCGCCGCCAGATCGCTGCAGGGGGACCGCTGACGGTGACACACCCGGAAGTGACGCGGTTCTTCATGACCATTCCGGAAGCATGCCGCCTGGTGCTGGAGGCCGCCACCATGGGCCAGGGCGGAGAGATCTATGTGTTCGACATGGGTGAGCCGGTGCGCATAGCGGACATGGCCGAAAAAATGATACGCCTGAGCGGATTGGAACCCGGCCATGACATTGAGATCATATATACCGGGTTGAGGCCCGGCGAAAAACTCTATGAAGAGTTGCTCGCCACCACGGAGAACACCCTGCCCACCCATCACCCGCGCATACTCATAGGCCGCACGCGGGAAGAAGATCCACAACAGGTGAAAGATCGCGTGGAGCATTTGTTGGGTGGATTGGAGCAGGGCGATGAGGCCGCACTCGTGGCGTCCATGAAACGGCTTGTGCCTGAATACCGGAGCCACAATTCGGTCTATAGTAACTTGGACGCCCCTTCGGCGAAGGTCTGAACATCACCTCCTTTCCGCTGAAGGCGCTAGACATGGTAAGGGACCGGAATCTGGAGTTAGCAAGACTGCAAAAAGAGATCGGCGACCACATCGGCGTGGGCCCGGACAGCCTTGTGTTCAACTATGAACAAGACAAGAAGGAGAAGCGCACGAAGCTTTTTCTGATCACCCTGAATCCGCGCCACAACCAGAGTTTTCTCTTTCATGCCACCGAGGGCACCGACAAGGTGGATGCCCTGGAGGAAATGCTGGATTATGTGCGCAACTATAAGGACCGTACAAGCAGCTACACCGTACAGTGGAGCGCCCGTGGTGACAACTCTCTGCAGACCTCATACTTCCGTGCGAAGAATGTGCTGGAAGCGCTGGATAAACTCTTCTACGACCGCGATCCCAATAGCATAACCGTCTTCAGCGTGATCCTGAATCCGATCACTTGAGGCATTGGGATCCGAGGGTTCGAAGGGCTGGTATTTAGCCCGCGTTATTGCCAGGCCATTGCGACAATGAATGCTAGAAGATCACCGCATGATATCCATACCCATCCAGATCCGTTTCGCTGATATCGATATGGCCCGGCATGTGCACAATGCCGTATACCTCCATTGGTTCGAGCTGGCGCGGATCGCATTGTTCCGCAAAATGGTGCCTGACCACCATGACTGGGCGGAGAAGGGCCTGATCCTGGCCAGGAACGAGGTGGACCACCGCATGCCGGTGGAGCTTGGAGACGAAATATCCGTGGAAACATGGTGCGAAAGCGTTGGTGAAAAAAGCATCACCCTGCGCTATGCGGTGATCCGCTCCAACGCTTTGTCCGGGATCTGCGCGGAAGGGCGCAGCGTGCTGGTATGCTATGATCACCATCAGCAGAAGAGCGTTCCGGTGCCTCAGGAATGGAGGTCCGCTTTGGAGGAACAGAAGAACGATGGATCCCTATCCGTGCACACGCGTGGGAAATAGCCCTGCGGAGCGCTGAAGTGATCGAAAACCCGTTCATCCTTCCCCTTTTCCGCCCGTATAGCTTGACCATGTACATGAAGATGCCATGCCTACCTTCGGCACATGCGCATCGCATTGTACGGCTACGGCAAAATGGGAAGGGTCATCGAGCAGGCCGCCCTCGCCCGCGGCCATGACATCATCCTGCGGGTAGGCTCCGAGAATGCGGGGTCGCCACCGGCGGGTGCGGATGCGGCTATAGAATTCAGCCGTCCGGACCAGGCCATCGCGAACATCCGGCTATGTCTGGAGCATGGTGTGCCCGTTGTGGTGGGCACCACGGGCTGGTATGACAGGCTCAATGAGGTGAAGCAATTGGTGCAGCAGCACGAAGGTGCGCTCCTTTGGGCCAGCAACTTCAGTATCGGGGTGAACATATTCTTCCGCATCAACCGCATGCTGGCCTCCCTGATGGAAAAGCAGCAGGGCTATGCGGTGCACATCGATGAGATCCATCATGTGCACAAGCTCGATGCTCCCAGCGGAACAGCGATCACTCTGGCCCGCGACATAGACCTGCGCACCGAACGTTATACCGGCTGGCAAGTGGCATCCAGTGAATTGGTGTGGCAGGACAAAGAGACCGGGCCCCGCCCCGTACGCAACCACGGCGATCTATTTCTGGAGCAGCTTGAACAGGCCAAAGGATCGCTGCCCATACCGATCCTCAGTGAACGGGTGGGCGAAGTGCCGGGCAAACATGCGGTAACATGGACCGGCCGTGGAGATCGCATCGTGATAAACCATGAGGCTTTCGATCGCACCGGCTTCGCACAGGGGGCCGTGCTCGGCGCCGAATGGCTCAACGGCCGCAAAGGCATTTTCACCATGGATGATGTTCTTGGCCCATGATCGCATGGTCTTGTCCCGGAACATCCGACCTTCGCGGCCAACGGCGGAACCACCGGCCGATCTTCCGATAGGAAACGCATGATCCCATACATCTTCCTTTTCGCCTACATCGCGGTGCTTTTCGCCTGCCTGTGGAAACTCTTCCAGAAGGCCGGGCAACCCGCATGGGCCGGCTTCGTGCCATTCTACAACATCGTGGTATGGCTGCGGATAAGCGGTAAACCGTGGTGGTGGGTCTTCCTATTCCTGGTGCCGGGGGTGAACCTGTTGATGTTCATCATCATGAACGTGAACATTTCGATCATTCTCAATGAAAGGCAGTTCAAGGACCATGTGGTGATGGTTTTGCTGCCCTGGGTGAAGATCCCTCAACTGGTCTTCTCCGAACGCCAATATGTAGGGCCCATTCCACCGGAACAACGCAAGCGCGGCCTTTTGGGCCAATGGGGCGATGCGATCCTGTTCGCCGTGATCGTGGCCACGGTGTTCCGCACATTCACCTTCGAGGCGTTCACCATTCCCACGCCCTCCATGGAGAAAAGCCTGCTGGTGGGCGATTATCTCTTTGTAAGCAAGCTGAGCTACGGGCCGCGTATGCCGATCACTCCGGTAACGGTGCCCTTCACCCACCACACCATGCCCTTCACCGCGAGCACGCCCTCGTTCGTGAACTGGTTCCAGCAACCCTACCGGCGTCTGCCAGGTTTCGGGCGGCCACAGCGCGGTGATGCGGTGGTGTTCAATTTCCCTGAAGGCGATACGGTGGTGGCCAATTTCCAGAACCAGAGTTATTACCAGCTGGTGCGGGACCATGGACGGGAAAAGATCCACGACCCGAATTACCGCATGCTGAACATGGTGGATGGCCGTGTGGTGCAGGTGCCCACCGGGGGCATTCTGGTGCGTCCGCTGGACAAGCGCGAAAATTATATCAAGCGTTGCGTGGCCGTGGCCGGCGACACACTGGAAGTGCGCGATGGTGTGGTGTACGTGAATAGTGTGGCCGAAGACCTGCCACAGGAAGCGCAATATGCGTATGAGTTCGTTGTACGCGAACCATTCAACGAACGCCGCCTGAAGGAGATGTTCGACATAAGCCCGGATGATGTGCATGTCACACAGAATGGGCGGGTGAGCATGCCTTTGACCAATGCGAACGCCGAACGGCTGAGCTCCTTCAACAATGTGGTGACCATGGAGCGGCAGAACAATCGGCGTGGTCTTGAGAATCCATACCACAAGAACCCGTACTTCCCCAACGTGGATGGTTATGATTGGACCGAGGACAACTATGGACCGATCTGGATCCCAAAGGCCGGGGCCACGGTTTCGTTGACACTGGAGAACCTGCCGCTCTTCGAACGGGTGATAAGCCTGTATGAGGGGAACGACCTTCGGGTGGATGGCGGCAACATCATCATCAACGGAGAAGTCGCCACCAGCTACACCTTTGAACAGGACTACTATTGGCTGATGGGCGACAACCGCCACCGCTCACAGGATAGCCGCTTCTGGGGTTATGTGCCGCACGATCATGTGGTGGGCAAGGCGGTGCTTGTATGGTTCACCAAGGATCCATACACCGGCATCCGCTGGAAGCGTTTGTTCTCAACGGTGAAGTAGAAGCGCCTCGGCTCATGCGGGATCACTTCATGAGCACCTCTGCGATGGCCGGCGAACAGGAACCATGGAAACACGCCATCGAATGGGCGAAGTCTTTCATCCTCGCCATCGGCATTCTCATGATCATCCATCTGCTTGTATTGAGATGGGTGATCGTGCAAAGCACCAGCATGTATGCCACCCTGTTGCCGGGTGATCTGCTGCTGGTGCAACGTTGGCCGGTGTGGACAGGACTAGAGCGGGGCGATGTGGTCGTGTTCCGTGATCCGCTCAAGGATCGCATGCCCATGGGAGAGCGTCCGCTCATGGTGAAACGGATCGCTGCCATGCCCGGTGATGTGCTTCAGATCCGCGATGGGGACCTGTTCGTGAATGACGTGTACCACCCACCCGTGGAGACCGGCACCTCCGCCCACCTGATACATCTACGGGATCACACGGTCACCGACAGTCTCCTTTCTGCACTTTCCCTGCCTGCAAGCCTGGTCCAGCCCGGGCGACAGATGCTGGAATTGCCATTGAACGACTCGCTGGCCGAAGAGCTGGAGCAATGGCCACAGGTGGTGAGTGCGACCCCGATGGGACCGGCGACCGGCGCACCTGGACACATCTTTCCATTCAGCCCGGACTTTCGTTGGAATGGCGATGATTATGGCCCGATACGCATACCCGCCAAAGGCGATACCATCCGGATCGGCGTGCGCGATCTGCCTCTCTATGACAGGCTCATAAGCCGGTATGAAGGGCACACACTCAGTGTTTCAGGCAATGATATACTCCTGGATGGGAAGCCATTGGCCTATTACGTAGTGGAACAGGATCACTATTTCATGCTGGGGGACAGCCGTCACCACAGTGCGGACTCCAGATACTGGGGCTTCGTGCCGCATGACCATCTCATGGGGCGTGGCTGGCTGATCCTTTTCAGCAAAGGGGAGCAAGGATTGCGGAAGGGACGGAACTGGAGATCCCTGTCTCGGTAATTTTGCTCAATGAGGATAGCTCTTGTATGGTCTTGTCTTGTTCTGGTTTTCGTGGGCTGTGGTGTACAGGAAGCGGAAGGTGATCTGTGCGATCGCTTCTTCGAACCTTATCCGGATATGATCACCGGCCGCGATGCGCCAAAGGATCACCGGATCTACGTCCGCGCGATGGAACTTTACCAGCAGGGCGATCATGCCCAGGCCGCGGATAGCCTGTCCCAATAC
>JAEZCB010000078.1 GCA_023412755.1 Bacteroidota bacterium | reverse complement strand
GATCGGACTCACGACCCACGGCTCCAGACTCACGACCTGCAGCTTTTGACAATGCCTCCAACGCCTCCTTCACCTTCGCCTCATCCCGCGCCGCCTTCATCGCATTCAACCTCGCGATCTGGCTTTCGCGAACGGCGCTATTGTCCACTTCGAGCAACTCGAGATCCGTCTCCTCTTTGATCCGGTAGGCATTCACGCCGATGATCTTGTCCTTGCCGGTATCGATGCGGGCCTGGCGGCGTGCGGCGGCTTCTTCGATCCGCATTTTCGGCAGGCCGGTCTCGATGGCCATGCTCATGCCGCCGAGTTCTTCCACTTCCTGGATGCGCGTCCAAGCTTTGTGCACGAGTTCGTGTGTTAGTCGCTCCACGTAGTAGCTGCCACCCAATGGATCGATGAAGCTTGTGATGCCGCTCTGTTTCTGCAGGTATATCTGCGTGTCGCGAGCGATCTTGGCGCTGAAGTCCGTGGGCAGTGCGATGGCCTCATCCAGTGAGTTGGTGTGCAGTGATTGTGTGCCGCCCAACGCTGCGGCCAGTGCTTCCACCGTCGTACGGGCAACATTGTTGAACGGGTCCTGAGCAGTGAGGCTCCAGCCGCTGGTCTGGCAGTGAGTGCGCAAGGCAAGGCTCTTGCTATCCTTCGCACCGATCTCCTTCAACAGCTTCGCCCAGAGCAAGCGGCCGGCGCGCATCTTGGCGACCTCCATGAAAAGGTCCATTCCGATGCCCCAGAAGAAGCTAGGCGCGGCGCGAACTCATCCACCTGCATGCCTGCAGCAATGCCGGTGCGCACGTATTCGATGCCATCGGCGAGTGTGTAGGCAAGCTCCAGATCGGCGGGGGCACCGGCCTCGTGCATGTGGTATCCGCTTATGCTGATGCTGTTGAACTTCGGCATCTTGCGGGCGCAGTAGGAAAAAATGTCGCCCACGATCCGCATGCTCGGACCCGGCGGATAGATGTAGGTGTTGCGCACCATGAACTCCTTGAGAATGTCGTTCTGGATGGTGCCCTGCAGCTGTTCGGGCTTCACGCCCTGTTCCTCCGCCGCAACGATGAAGAAGGCCATGATCGGCAGCACGGCACCGTTCATGGTCATGCTCACGCTCATCTTGTCCAGCGGAATGCTGTCGAAGAGGAGCTTCATGTCTTCCACGCTACTGATCGCCACACCGGCCTTGCCCACATCGCCTTTCACACGCGGATGATCGCTGTCATAGCCTCTATGTGTCGCCAGGTCGAAGGCCACGCTTAGGCCCATCTGCCCGGCGGCGAGGTTGCGTCGGTAGAAGGCGTTGCTTGCTTCGGCGGTGCTGAAGCCGGCGTATTGTCTGATCGTCCACGGGCGGATGGCGTACATGCTCGCATAAGGGCCGCGGAGGTACGGCGGAACGCCCGCGCCGAAACGCAGGTGTTCCACATCCTTTAGATCCACGCGGCTGTATAGCGACTTCAGGGGGATCTCTTCGCGGTTGGCAAGGCCTTCGGATATACTTTGATCGTTCGATCCGCCATCGTTCGTCGAACCGGTAATGCCGAGTTGTTTCCGGAGTTCTTCCGAGATCGAAGCGGTAAGCAGTTCTACCGTATAGCTTCCACCGAGTGGATCGGCAACGCGCTCCATGAATGACTCTTCACGGAGAAGGTTGCTGATATTTCGCGCCAGCCGCCGTGCCAGTACCTCATCGTTCGCGGGTAGTGATGGGGTGGGGATGGTGATCCCATCGCACCCAGCCGCCACCGCGCTCAAGGCCTGAAGTGTCCCTCGGATCAGGTTCTCAAAGCCTTGTGGTTCCGATGCATCGGATCCATCCCGTGGGTATGACACCACGCATTGGACCCATGTGTTATGCGAGCATAGGTGCTGTGGATCGTGTGCGGCCACAATATCCGCCCAGACCGAACGCACCGCACGGATCCGCGCCGCCTCCACGAACAGGTCATCACCAGTGTGCAAGCGGAACTGGATACGCGCGGCGGCATCATCGATGGGATGACCTGCTGCCAGTAACTGCTCCAGACGTTCTTTCCCCTTACGCAACGCCGTGGTGGTGGAGGAGAGCATTCCATCCTTGTTCGAGGAGCGCTCATCATCGCAACTGAAGAGGCGCAACCGCGGGTAGGGCGCGATCAATTCCTTGATATTGGCGAGATCGGCATCGGCGGAAAGTGCCGCGCAAAAGCTGAATTCGATGGGCGCTACGGCCTGCCGCTCGGCTTCATGCACGAACCACCTAAGGGCCGCAGGTGAACCTTGCAACAACTGGATGTCGATGGCCGCGAACTGCACCCCTTGCACAGCACTGGCAAGATGTGATTCAAGACCGTGAAGTTCCACGGCATCGGCACCGAACATGAGGGCATTGAGGAGCTGGTCATTGCTATCCTGGTCTTCGGCAGTGATCGGTTGGGTGAGTCGCCAGTTGTTCTTGCCACGCTTGACCCCACGGATCAGGGGAAGGGAGCCGGGCCGGTCATTCACCTGTGCCGCCTCTTCTTGACTGACGTATGCAGGTACCGTTATACGCTCATCGATCACCTGCCGCAGCCGCTCCAGCAGGGCCGGATCTTTCAGTTCCTTCGCGATACGCGCCTCCCAGTCCGCGCGGGTGGCGCTAGGGAAGGCTTCGAATAGCTTTTGACTCATCAGGGGCGAAGATCGTTAGGGAATCGCTCTTAAAGATCGATCCTTCGGCAGGCAAAGGGGGGCGATCCGAGGATGATGTTGGACATGGCCATGGCAAGATGCCACCGCTTCGCGCTGGCGGGACAATATGTCCGTGCAGACGGAACGCCCAACAACTTCAATTTTGATAACAAGGAAGAGGCCTTACCTTTATAAGCTAATCAGAGCAAGAAATGCAGATCAGCAAGAACTCCGTTGTTTCCTTCCACTACACGCTTAATGATGGCGATGGCAAATTGCTGGACACCAGTGCTGGCCGCGAGGCGTTCACGTACATACATGGTGCGGGCATGATCGTGCCGGGGCTGGAGGAGGAAATGGAGGGAAAGGGACCGGGCGAGAATCTGAAGGTGGAAATACCGCCTGCCAAAGGATACGGTGAGTTCGATCCGCAGTTGGTGCACAAGGTGCCGCAGGACCGTTTCGGTGATCAGAAGGTGGAACCGGGCATGCAGTTCCAGGCCGGTGAGCGTGGCGAGATGGGCGTGTTCACGGTGATGGAAGTGCAGGATGGTACGGTGATGCTGAACGGCAATCATCCGCTGGCGGGTGTTACGCTGCACTTCAACGTGGATATCAAGAATGTACGTGAGGCCACCGAGGAAGAGTTAGCCCATGGCCATGTGCATGGCGAGGGTGGAGTGCACCATTGAGCCGGGCAGCCCTTCGGCTCCGCTTTGGGTGGTAGTTAGTAGATAAGATGATCCGTGCCGGCCGGGAAGGGGGAAACTTTCCGGCCGGTTTTTTTCATGTTGTCGCCTTTCTGCCCACTCCTTTCTTGAATAGTAGGAAGCTGTACAGCATGGGCATGATCGCCATGATCAGTATGAGGCTCACTGACCAGACCGCCAGGGCTTCACCCCGGATGACCATTGCGCCGACCGAGCCAATTATGCCAAGCCAGAACCAGAGTTTCCCACCCAGCCGGTGTGTACGTTCCCAGATCTCCGGATATTCCAAGGTCCATGGTGTGCGAATGCCAATGAAATAGTTGCTGCGCAACCTGTACATATAATTGCCGATCGCCGCGAGGAATAGGAATAGCCCCGGCATGAGCCAGGCCCCCGCATCGAACCTTTCGAGCTCCGCCCCACGCACGATCGCATAACCGATGAAACTGAACATGAGCGTGAATACCAGTCGCAGGTGCTGGTACGATCGTGAACTGGCCTGCAG